>NZ_NXGO01000152.1:0-8442 GCF_002774925.1 Candidatus Hodgkinia cicadicola | reverse complement strand
AACGTTGTTACAAATCTAGAACTATTAAGAAAGAAATACATTAAACATATATGACATTTATCAAGAACCGAAACAATAATCTTAAAAAGTAGACATCAAAGTTACGGCATCTTTGAATTCGATAGCATCAATGTTAAACTTTCAAATGATTTACAATTAGCATATAAGTCGTACATATTAAAATTTACAGCTTTGTACAAACGTTGTTTTAAATCGATGAATTTATACTTGACTTCAAAATCCAATTCATGTGATTCATCTAATTTAGATAGAATTGAAATACAGCTTTTAATCAAACGATCAATTAAGGTAGGTGATAAGATATGTGGTAGGCATGGCAACAAAGGTGTGATATCGAGGATAGTTCCGAAGGAGGATATGCCATTCATGGCCGATGGAACACCTGTGGACGTTATCTTTAATCCATTAAGTATACCTTCAAGAATGAATGTTGGACAGATATTGGAATCACATCTGGGATTGATAGCTTATAAGATGGGATTAGAATTCAAAAAGTTACTTCAAATATATAACATATCGAACAACAGGCAAGGAATAATCGATATCGCTAAATCAAAGCTATCAGAAATCCATCCGAATGTTGATTTCAAATCAATCGATAACAAAATAATATTGGAACTGATGTTCGATTTATCCAATGGTGTCAAAACCAACGTTCAAGACATAGAAATCAAGAAGGATATTAAGTTCTTAGAATCACGTATTGATCTAAAAGATGATAAATGTCAATGTCAATTATACGATGGGATAACAGGTCTAAAACTTGATAGAAAGACAACGGTTGGAATTATGTATGTTTATAAATTAGACCACATGGTAGATGATAAAATGTATGCCAGATCTATAGGATCTTATTCAACTATTACTCAACAACCGATAAAAGGTAAGATGAACAAAGGAGGTCAGAGATTAGGTGAGATGGAGGTATGGGCGTTGCAGAGCTATGGAGTAGCATTTATTATTCGAGAAATGTTAACCGCTAAATGTGATGATTTAAAAGCTCGGAAAACGTTAAGTACCAACATAGATGAGAAACATTTAAGGTTCAAAACATCCTGTGGAGAGACATTATCTGTTCTGATCACGGAATTATGTTCACTTTGCATTGAACTTAAGATTACATAACCAAGAATTAACCATGACAATGATGTGGTAATTGAACTTGATGGATAAACGAGGAAACAAAACTATCAGGTTATCGGTTGTTTCAGATCAAACAATATTATCATGATCGTATGGGGAAGTAACGAACAGTGTACTTTTTGATGATGAAACAGATAAACCTATCAAAGATGGTCTGTTTTGTCCAAGGATATTCGGTCCGATTAACAAGAACGAATGTTTATGTAACAAACCTGTGATTAATTCAAACAAGTGTTGTTCTAATTGTGGAACTGACTTTAACATTAACTGAAGAAAAACCAAGCAAAGATTCGGTCATATAGAATTAACTAAACCCGTTGTTCACACTTGATTTCATAAGAATAATACAGAAGTACTGGAAACTTTGCTTGGAGTGTCTAGTTCGGTGATTAAAGGTCTAATAAATTGTGATTTACACGTAATAAACAAACGAATATCCGATGATTTATATGATGGGAAGATAATTAATTCATCTACTTACAGTGATCTTGGTAAACAAACAGGTTGGGACAGGATTGTTTCGGGAGGATCGGCAATAAACTATTTACTATCGAGAACAAATCTTAATAAACTAAAACAGGATATCCAACAAAGATATGAAAGAGCTGAGTCCGTGACTGCTTCAAATGAACTAAACGAAAGGATGAAGATCATTGATGGGTTCTTGAAAAAGAATGTTGATCCAACTTGGCTTGTGTTAAAAGTTATTCCTGTTTTACCTGCTAGTTTGAGACCAATGTTGGCAGATGATGATGAAAGAGTTCAATCTTCCGATCTAAACGAACTTTATAGCCAAGTAATAAATGCTAATAATACTTTAAAATGTTGTTTCGATCTCTTTAAGTTCAGTTGACAATTGGCTACTAACGAATTAATACAAAACATCGGGAAGTTACAAAAAGCGGTAGATATGTTATATGACAATTCAAGTGATTTAGATAACCATCCGTCATATAGTAATAAAACATTAACATCTATTTCAGAAATGTTGAAAGGTAAGCATGGTAGATTCCGACAGACTCTATTAGGTAAACGTGTAGATTATTCTGGACGAACGGTGATTGTTCCAAGTCCGAATCTAAAACTCGATGAGTGTAGTATACCACGAACCATGGCATCTGATCTGTTTAAACCAATAATCTATTTAAAAGCAATGTTGAAACTTGGAAACAAACCAAATGATTCAATAGAGAGGATATTGGAACGTGATCCGATTATGGCTAATCAAATCTTAGATGAGGTTGTAAGTTATTATCCTATTATTTTAAACAGAGCACCAACGCTTCATAAACTTAGTATGTTAGTCTTTATGGTAAGATTAAATAATGAAAGGGTAATCAAAGTACATCCTCTGGTTTGTGCTGGCTTCAATGCTGACTTCGATGGTGATCAAATGGTGGTTCATGTTCCGTTAACTAGTGAAGCAAAACTTGAAGCAATGAAATATATGTTATCATCTAAAAACATACTACATCCGGCCAATGGCAACGTTGTTATAACACCAACTAAGGACATGATAATGGGATTGTACTACTTGTCTTTAGTAGAAAGTAATAAAGAATGCTTGAGATTTGAATCGTTACTTCTACTCAAAAGAGCTGTTGATCTGAATTTGATCAACGTCCATACTAAAATTATATACGTTGTGATTATTAATAACAAATTAACAACAATTATAACAACACCGGGCAGGATTTTGATTGCCGATATAGTACCATCTGAATGTTGTTTTCGATATGATGTTTATCATCCGGAATTTACAAAGGATCGAATTATAGATTTAATACAAGAAGTTAACACAAATTGTGATCGATGAAAGACGGTAAAGTTTTGTGAAGCACTAATGAGATTGGGATTCAAATATGCAACACAATCCGGACTATCATTAGGTTTACCTGATCTATTAACTGCCAAACACAAACACAACATCTTGAGGTCTGTTCGAAAGAAAACAAGAGAAATGATTAACAACACACGAATCGTTCCTCATAATTCACAACAACGTTCAAGTCTTTGAAGGTTATGGTCAAATGTTGCTGATGAAGTTTACAAAACTATGGATCTAGATGATTCAGATATACATCCCAGTAATTCTTCATCAATTAGAATAATGGTGACTTCGGGAGCGAGAGGAACATCAGGTCAATTACAACAACTAACGGGTCTAAGAGGTAAGGTTGTTTGCTTCAATGATGAGCTTAGCAAAATGCCAATACTTCATTCGTACACAGAGGGTCTTTCAACCATTGAAATGTTTGTACTTAGTTACAGTTCAAGAAAGGGATTAATAGATTCGGTGATTAAAACATCAAAATCAGGTTATTTTATGAGAAAGTTAGTGGAAGCATCAAGGGAATGTATTATAGATGAAATTGATTGCAGAACGAAGTTGGGTTTAGAGATAGACTTGTCATCTGATGGTTGTGATAACACTTGTGGTTGACTTATTGGTAGGTTTTTACTTGATGATGTAATTGTTAACAACGTTGTGGTAGCTGATTCAAACGTTGTGTTGACTAAAGAGATAATATTGGATTTAGTAAAGATTTGTAAGTATAAAGTTCATATTCGTTCGCCATTAATGTGTCAAGCAAGGTCCGGTATATGCAGAAAGTGTTATGGATTGAATATTGGTACAGGGAAGTTAGTGAATTTAGGTGATTCGGTTGGGATGTTGGCAGCTCAATCGATCGGTGAACCCGGAACTCAGTTAACGTTAAGAACATTTCATGGATTAGAAATTAGTAACTTTGATAAACCTACGAAAAGTTGTCAATATTATACCAAAGCACCATGTTGTGGACGGATTAAAGTACTTAATTTTGTATGCATTAACTCATATCAAGATGGCTTAATCGTTGTAAATTCTAAGTGTTCAGTTGTGATTTATCAACAGGAAAAACTTGTTTGGAAGGTTGCTGTTCCAATTGGATCAAGGTTGTTCTTTAATAACAATGACTTTGTTGAAGAAGGACAAATCTTATGACTTCGTTGTGTTCAAAACGAATCGTATGTTGGTTTAGTTGGTGGTAAATTGTGTTATGGTAATCTGTGTTGTAATGTTAATTTCCGTAGAACATCAAGATCCGATGATTTATTCTTAGTTAAAAATTGAAAACAAACAGACAAATTCGATGCCAGAATTATACTTAAAGTAGTTGATATAAGCTTGACATATTCGATAAAGACCAATGTTTCATCCCACTTCGTTGTTCAAAGTAACTGTGATGTTGAAATATTCGATTGTATTATGCTTAAAAAGGTAGATGATTATCAAGACATGGTTTCAGATGAAAGTGGAGGTTTGTACAAGTTAGAACATTTGTTTGATAATTCTGAACCAGGTTCGGATGTTGCTATTATCTCACCATGTTGTGGGTTATTAAGGATAGGTAATACAAAAGATTTCAATTCGTATGTAATTGAACCAAGATCTAAGCGTAAGTTTCCAATAGTATACCATTTATACGAACAACATTTAAACACAAAAACTGATAAAGATGTTGGTACTATGGAAATGTTGTTGTCTGGTGAGGTAGATCTTTCAGATTATGCTATCAATCATGGATTCCGTTGGTTCGTTAAATATTTTATCAAAAGTGTTAAACAGATTTATGAACAATATGGGATAAATGTTAATCCAAAACATATAGAAGTTGTGTTAAAACTAATGACATCGACTGCAGTAATGTGGAATACCAATTGCTTCAACTTTGTTAAATATTCCAGCAATAAATGATGGGTTATCGATCAGATTAACAGGGTTTGTCAAACGTTTGGACAGGAACAGATTAGATATTCTAGACAGATAGTTGGTGTATCGAAGTTGTGTACTAAACATCAGATCTCACCGTTATCAACGATGTCTTATCAAGGTTCGACAAAAGCCATAGCCAATGCTGTTATAAAAGGTTTGGAATTCAAAATGACAGGTATTAAAGACCGAATAATGTTTGGTATGTTGCCATTAATTGGTTTGGGATATGGAAACAGGTTATGTTAACTTCAATAATATTATATAGTTTCGAAGAATGTGTTTAATCTATGATATTTCATTAACATTAGGAGATGTTATCATTTAGGAGTAGTTAGTATCAGCTACATAAAGTAAGGAACATCTAGTTGAATAGTTATCGATATTAATACGAGGTAGAATGGTGTTGTTAAATGGTTAGAGGTAATTGATTAATGAAAAGATGGAGAAGTTGAGGTTAATGGTGTTGATGCAATGGTGGGGAGGTGTTTTATAGGGAGTAAGAATGGATATATTGGTAAGGTCAGTATATAAGGGAGTCTGATCGGTTATTTTAATGTTCGATTGAATGATTGGTTGATAACAACGTTTGAAGTGGGTGTATTCATGAGTTTGTTTAAAGTTCTGAAGATTGATGTGTTTAGGTCATACCGATCATGGTTAGATAAGTTTGGTAGATAGTATGTTTTATAATGGAAACAACATCCTGTTAATCAGGATTTCATCAATTCAATGTCTTTAGGATAAGCATGTTTATGCATGGAGGAAGGGGGTTAGGTTTGTAGCTACTCTTGGTATTACTTATTCAGTGGATCCGTTCAGGTTGTTTTCATGTTTCAAATATATCAATGTTAGTTGAGGTTGTTTAGGTAAACATCGGTGTTCAAAGCAATCGGGATTACAGACTTAATTGATCAACTTGGTTTATCTACTTCAACGGAGTTGTGATTGACTGGGTTGTTGAACATCGGAAGTAGGAACGAACACTTGAAAACACAGAGATTGGGTTAGCTGGAGGTTGTGATTGTTTATGAGATAATCGGGATAGATGTTGTTGATGTTAAAGTTCTTGTTAAATCAAGTAGGAATATCGGACAATTATTAGATATGTTGTGTTCGATGTAGATAAGTTCAGATTAAGAAGTAACATAAGTCCATCAATCTGTTGGGATAGTTATAGATGTTAGGTTAGTAAAGGATTGGGATCCGGTTGTTAATGTGTTGGTTTATTAAGGGATAATTGAGGTGTTTGTAAGTTGTGATGACTGAAACCAACGTTTTAATGGTTATTTTGAAAGAGGTGTAATATTGGAACAGAGGATGGGTAGTTGATTAACTGGATTGAGGACTGGGTGTTTGGATTGTGTAATGGGGAAATGGTAATCAATATGATGTGATGTGAATTAAACCAGCCAATGTTGATCCTGTTTAGTGGGGTAATTATTAGTTTAAAAATCGATGTAATAATTAAAGTTGATACAATTTCCGGATTCAATGAAGTTATGAATTAGTCAATGGATTAAAGATCTATTTTGATAGGTATTGACCATATTAGTCATGAAGATGTTATCTGTGTTGGCAACGAAGTCAGCTTTGATGAGTGTTTAATGTTAAAATGATTACAGAAGTTGAAACATCTGTTAAACAACCGGATGTTGTTGTGTTGAATTAAGAATTAATATATGAGATTATATAATGATTAAGGAACATGGTAACAAGGTAGTGAATAGTATGAGCGGTGGTATAAGTTGAAGAGATATATACATCAAAATGAGGTGTAATTTACGGTAATAAATTAGTTTGTTAGTGAGATCTGTATCAGTTGTTTGATCATAATCATTCATCAAGGAACGGTTGTTATTAATTGCTTGAATTAAACGATTTTGTTTAATGGATGACTTATTATAATAGGTAATTAGATCAATTGTTTAGATTTAGTTGGATACAGGGAAGAAGATGGTGTTAAATTAAACATATATGTTGGCATTACAATTGTTATAACATCTTGTTCATGGGTTTTATGTTGTTAACTTTAGTACCGTGTTTTATCATGTAATTAAAGATTTAACCATTGTGTTAGTAATATAATTTAAGCAATGTTGAGGTTAAAGGAATCGATTTTATGAAGAGAAATATTTGTATAATGTACTGTGTTTTGTGGTTTAAGATGTTAACTTTAGTGGTCATTAACAACCTCCATGTTTTGACTCATGGGTATAACATGTTTTATCCAAGATCAAGGTATGGTTTTTAACACTAAGAAGTTCTAATGGGATGGGATTAAAATTATCACAATTATGTTAATGGATTATATGGATTGGAATTTGATGAACTTTATGAAATTAGATCAAATGAATGATATAGATAAGTTTAATAAAATGAATCAAATTAGATGTTACTAAATATGGTTTCTATGGGATTGTTTTGAGTTAATTTTAAGTATAATATTTGAATTACCTAATCTTAAGTAGATATTAGTTCATTCGTTTGTGGTCAGTTGTTAGGTTTTTTGATGGGTTCGTTTAGTGTGTAGGATTTAGTAACACAATGAGGATCTTTGGTTTAAGTTGTGTTTGTGCTTGGTAGTTATGACACTTTTAACAGATGTTTGTTGTTTTGCTTTGAATAATATTGTCATTATCCTTCAGATTTCATGTTAAACATGGTAGTTCGAATAATATGTAATGTCTAACCAACAGTGGGTTTAATTTATAGGAAGGTTATCCGTGTTGAACTGTTAAGTTAACCATGATGGTAACGAATATTGGAAGGATAAACATAAAGTACAACAAGATGTTATGGTTCATTGGATTGCCATCTGGAGGCTTAGATCTTATCAGTATTAGAGCTTTGACGTTAATCAAAAATTGTAAACTTTGTATATGTTCAAGTTCATTGATAAACAGGAAGTTGTTAAGTTATTGTGATAAAACTATATGGGTTCAAAATAATTTAAACTATCAAATCGAACGTATGATTTACTTTGTGTTGTGTTCGAGAGGAATTGTAGTGAAACTTCATTCTGGAAGTATGCTTGGATATAGTGGGATAAATGAACTTGCATTTTATCTGAATATATTAGGAGTTCAATTTACGATACTTCCAAGCGTTGGAGCTATGGACACCGCATTCTCATATTTAGGTTGGGAACCAGATTTCACGATTAATAAAGGAATTATCATAACTAAAATAACTAAGAAATCGATTGTTAGTAATAAACTCTTTTGTAAATGGACTTTAATGGAATTGAACCCAATAGTAGTAATTTACTTAGCTTCAAGATTGATTCAATATGTTTGTGATGCTTTATGTCAAACTTTTGGAAAACATTGTTTGGTAGTATGTGTTTTTAAATCGAATTGACATTCAGAGATCTACTTATTAACTAATCTTTATCACCTTCACGGTGATCTCAAACGAGCTTCGATTTTAAGGTTGACCATGATAATTGCGAACAAATCTCTTTTAACTTCCCGATATTCTTTATGTAAACTAAACAGATAACCAAAAATTCCAACGTCCAC
>NZ_NXGO01000151.1:0-8491 GCF_002774925.1 Candidatus Hodgkinia cicadicola | reverse complement strand
CATTTAAAGATTAAACACCCAGATTAATACCCCATACTAATAAACAACAAGTAGATGGTATCAAATAAATTTAAATACAACTTATACTAGAAAGGAATGGTTATACCATCATCTAAAAAATTACTACTATACGCTATCCCAAAAGGTGTAAAACTCCGTTTATATGATTCTAGTGTTCAGATGTTTGGATCATTTGGAAGTATTATATTAAACACCCGTGTATTTATTAAACATAACTGTATTGTGATCTGTTATCATGATTTAGGATTACATTTATCCAAGATAACTAATAAAACCAAAGACATAACATAGAATCATATTAGATATGATAATTATGGAGATATGGATAATAAATAACAAAATAATCAAATAATCTAAAATCTTTAAACTCAAATATCTACCACACAATTTTGTTTTGTTTACAAGAAATAACAGTTAGTCATATGTTTAATCATAATAAATTTAAGATATAAGTCCAAATATAAACCTAATTTTATTAGTTGTTAAAAACTAACCATATTAAGTAGATAAAATATTGATTTAATGACAACAGAAATATATTTATATAGATTAAAACTTAGATCAAATGTTATTTGAGAGTAATAAGGTGGAATTAAATGTATCAAATCAAACAATATAATTAATATTAAGATAACCAATGATAGGGGATTACAATCTGATGAATTAAACCAATAGAAATCTAATCATGAAGATATCATGTCATTGTTTATACCATTGATGTTACATATAAAAAATTAAACAAATAACTCCCCCAAAGAGGGGATAGTACAGGTTGAAAACATACTTAACACATCAAATTTTATGTTATAGATAAATATACATCTATAAGCTTTGCTGATGAATATGTTATCAATTTTGTTGATGGTAACCATAAAAGAATATTAGTTACTGATATCGAAATCTATAATTATTTAGATGGTTAAGCTCCATTATATATGAGATATATTAAATTAATAAAGATATACAAGAGTTGTTAAAGAAAGATAGAAGACATGGATATTGGGTATTGATTATTATTAAAGATATGTATAATAATATTGGATTTTAAGAAATAATAAAAACAAACAAAACACAGGATGTTGGTCCAATACTTTGGTCGTTGTATTTAAACAACATGTTAAAGGTTCCTTTCGAAAGGAACAAAGAACTTATTTCTAATAATAATTTAGATATAAATTTGACCATGTATTAACTCGATACTATGAATGGCTAACAACATTATAAGAACAAAACAAGTAATATTACAACACCTGTCTTTGATGTACTGGGAATTAAAACATTAATACATCTATCATTGGATTAAAAAATCAAACATAATAATATTAAAGTAACATTTTAACATATATAAAAGAACTAAGCTTCATATTTTAACCTCTAAAAATGTTGTTATTAAATTCATTGAGCTCCGGTCTCATAAAGACATCACGAAGAGTAGGACGAGGTTCTGGTTGTTCAAAAGGAAAGACATGTGGTAGAGGACACAAAGGTCAAAGATGTAGATCTGGCGGTAAGAGATATAGTTCTAGAAGAAAACAATATTTAGTTAATAAAAGGATATTAGAATATGGTTTTAAATGTAGAAACAACAATGGTAGTCATATCATCAAAACTATAAGTTTAAGTCTGTTGAACAAAAGATTATCAAGTAATTGTAAATACTCTATTAAAAGTTTAAGAGCTATATTTGGTATAAATGATCTCTATTATATTAAATTATTAGATGGAGAGATAAATGTTACTGGATTGATGTTAGAATGTGATATGGCTTCAGATAATGCTATAATTAAAATAACAAGCCTTGGAGGTAAGGTTAATCTCTCAAGTGTTGTATCTTTTCTAAGATAAATAAATACAGATTTATGAACAATACCTATTAAAGATTGGAATATACTTCATTAAACAACTTGATCTTATGTGATCTTGATGACCATCTTTCTTATTCCACATTAAACTTACTATCTGTTAATCCAAGAACTCTTAATAAGAGTGTTATTCTATTAAGTAAAATAAAGAATCATTACGTTTTATACAAAAAAACATCCATCACATTAATTAACCATACTTAAGTATAAAGTACTATTTGATATAGATAACTTAAACATATTAATTATTAACAAATAAATTAAAACATAAGATCGATTATTATCTAAATGTTAACAATACAACAAACGATCATGCTAAAAGATACATGGAGTCATAATAAGTTTAATATATTTGATGAAGAATTAAATAAGATATTACATATAAAATTAATAAACAACGACATTGGTATATTTTGTTCTGATGGATAAAGATAATATGGTATTATGGAATTAATTTATGAACTGAAGATTTAAAGTGAAGTGGAAGTTATTATTCCTTGTTACTCAAACAACTAATTGAAACAAATTCTGATGGAAACAATAACAAAAAAACAAATAATATTAAACACTACAACATTTCAAGTATAAACAGAAAACATTAAGTTAAATCAAGATGTCATATTGTAAGCAACTCAATCCTGATCTCGAACATAATTTCTATTAGATATTTTTTTGTTTTACCCTATAATAGATATAACCTTTTAAAGGTTCAGATGTTATAATGTTACAACAAATTAAATTAATATCCTGTGGATATAATAAGTTTAAATTGGGTATAATATTAAAGGATAAGAACTTAATTCAAACCATAGGAAATACATTAAGAAGAGTATTAATATCTGATGTTATGGGATATATGGTAATTGGAATTAATATTGATGGTATCTACAATGAAATTGATAAGATAAATGAAACAAAAGAAGATGTTATTGAGATAATTAATAATATAAAGCAATTAGAATTCCTGTGTCAGGATAGAAGAAATATATTTAGAGCAGTAATAAAT
Source organism: Candidatus Hodgkinia cicadicola (assembly GCF_002774925.1). Classification (NCBI taxonomy): domain Bacteria; kingdom Pseudomonadati; phylum Pseudomonadota; class Alphaproteobacteria; order Hyphomicrobiales; genus Candidatus Hodgkinia; species Candidatus Hodgkinia cicadicola. Next base: position 5,602 of record NZ_NXGO01000151.1, on the reverse strand, counting down.
ACTTCTAAGAGGGGTAAGGTTCTTGCAAGTGATATTTATCTTCCTGATGGGGTATTAATATTTAATCGTAATCAATATATATGTAATTTAGGAATAGGAATCAGGTTTAGATGTGAACTTGTTGTTGCTTGTGGTAAAGGATATTTGACAGCTACAGAAGTACGAGATATGTATAATCCATGTTTATATGGATGTTTGATTTTAGATGTTGATTTTAATCCAATCAAACAAGTATCATTTAAGATAATAAAACATGAATTCAATATGTATTCACAAGAAGAGGCTGAATTAATCATCGAAACTAACGGATCAATGAATATTGTTGAAGTTATCTTCGAATGTTGTTTAAATTTAAATAAAAACTTAAATAGTATAAAAGAATCATTAAGAACAGGTTTAAATTAATGACAGAATTATCAAAACATGAGATTATTAACTTAATAAGAAGTTTTATTAGAACGGGAAAATTGATTTCTACTTCAGAAAAATTAAAAATTATCCAAACTAACATTGAAAAGATATTAAATAGGATTAAAATCATCAAGATAGATAAACCACAAGGAAGTATCAGATTATTGAGATCCAAGCTAAAATGTAGTCAAAGATTTGCCATATTAATGGGATATTTATTCCATAAAATAAAATCTACCAATGGCGGTTACACCAAACTGATAAGGTTGTGAAGAAGAGATGGTGATGGTGCGTTTACATCGATTTTAATACCATCAAAACATTAATTAAATACATAACTATCAGTCATCCCAATCTTACCATGGTTTGTTGTTCTTTAAATGTTGTTTAATACCAAACGAAATTTATGAATGATTGATAACATCGTTTATACAGTTAACACCATCCAAATCAACAATCACCATGCCATTTAATCCCATCAGAACTACATAATAACATTTCAAACATAAACATCAAACAATTCTATCCTTCAGGTACTAACTTATTAACATAAATGGATTGTTTCAACATTTCCAATCACCATATAACCTCATCGTTATATCCTATCCTCTATAGACATATATCTTCATATAAAAAGAGAACCAACATCCAGTTCTTTATTTTGTTTGAACACTTCCCAAACATCTTTCTATCCTTTATTCTTAGATTTATATCATAATATTAACATCAATTATTTATTTATCCAATGATAATACAACAAATTAACATAAAACCATCTGTTAGATTTAATCTTTAAACATATTTTCTTTCTATCAACGAAAAAATCATACAACACTTCATCTGATTATTTGAAGTCCACAACAAAATGTTGATCAATTATACTCACAACTACCTTGTTCTTTGTTCCTGATATACTCAATTCTACTGTCAGTATTAACATCATACAGGTATTAACTTATAATAATTTAAAAACATTTATTTTTTTGTTTGCCAACGTCCAAACCAACCATCATGTACTTGTTATCATCAAAGTCCGAATATATTACCCATAGACTTAGAGGGACTTGAACCCACACCGACTAAACGGTCATGAGCCGCATGCTCTACCATTAAGCTATAAGTCTTGTTCGTACTTCATTATATTCGTTCCCCTATCAATAAATCCTAGTTATTATTTTGGTATCATGTTACTTTGTTTGGACCTTGTAACCCAAATTATTGAAATATTATAATTATATTTAATCAATAAATTTAATCAATGAAGTTAATAAACCCATCACAAAACCAACATAGGATGTTGTTACCAAACTATAAACTGACCAAAACCAATCATGTGGATTATCTCTAACAATGAACTAATAATCTATGTTGGTAATTAATTACTACTAAAAGAAATAACTTAAATATTATAAATAAAATAAACCTATATAAACACATGACAAAGAAAACAATAGAGTTCAACAAAGTACCTTTCATTAGAAGTAACAACTAAAAACAAAAAAACAAATTATCATACATAAAACCAACCCTATCAAGAGATAAAGATGTGAACCATTTGTAATTATAATAGACAATAAACATAACCTTTGAATACTAGATTTGATTTCAATTCCAACTTGGTTGACAAAGTACTATTATAATCATAGTGATTTACAAAACAGACTCTATAAAAATGTATTATGAGGATGTTATAACAACAAAAGTATAAAGATATCCAAGCTGGAACTGAGCTCATGGACGTTGTTCCCATTTAATCTTAAATACTTAAGTTTAGAACTAAAAAGAATAAGAAATATTTATTAAAAATGAACGATTAACTTCGTTTGGCCTCGAATTAAACATCATTCAATATTATTTTAATAAGAATATTATATTTATTAGTCCCAATATGATCTAAATGTCCCATTGATGGATTTACCAAGACCATCAAAAGATGGAATCTTAATTATAAATGGAACAAAGAAAACATTAATAACACAACTAATAAAACAACCAACAGTATTATTTGATCAAGAAAATAAATCAATAAGTATAAAAGGTAAAGATATTCCTTATCTAAGGATCAACGGATCAAAGATATATACACAACAATCATGAATCTGACCTATTTACGAGTTTATTAGCATTAAAGGCCAAACATTCACATATATTTAAAGGTCTTTCTAAGACACATGATGTAGATTTTTATAAAGGACCATGACATCGATTAACTTGAAATAATTTCCAACAAAATGGACTTAAATATGGTTCAAGAAGATCAACTTAGATGTAAAAAGATCTTAACAAAATGTTCTGAAACAAATAATGAGATTATAACTGGAGCTTATAATGATGAATCAAAGATCTCTTTTATTAACATAGGTGAAAGAATAATTTTAGATAAAAACACCGCATTGACTTATTCAAGTCCCATTACAATAACTAAATCCACCAATGTTATAAACATAATCAATGAATTGAATAAAGCAAAGTTGAAAGGTAAAAATAAAATAACTTGTGAGGAGTTCAACAACATTGAATTAACATTAACAGGAAGGATCATTTTAAATGATTTAACAAGGAATTATCTGACCTTTGGCTTGGAATTATTAACAAAGAAAGATTTAATATTAATTCTAAATGAAATACTTATTAATCAGGATAGCTTTAAACATGTTGATTGTAATATCCGAATGATAAGAGGTAGTGGTGATGTAATAATAGATGTTATTAAGAAAATATTAAAAAATGTGTTATGTATTAAAGATCCAAACGTTCCAACTGATGATGTTATTGGTGATTGATAAACTTTTTGATTCCGTTAAACAAATAACAAAATGAAGTTGATAATTTTTTTGTTTCTTCGGATTTATGTCAATATCTTGATCAGATAAATAGTTTATCCGAATTATCTCATAAAGGTAAATTAACATATATGGGTGAGAGTGGATTAACACAACAAAATGTTGAGATTACCATACGAGATACAAGAAAAATATATTAAGCTAAGATATGTCCAATTGAATCACCAGAAGGTCAGAACATTGGTTTGGTTTTAGCATTATCAACATATACCAACATTGATTATTAACGGATACCTATTGACAGGATATTATAAAACTTATAATGAATTAATTAATAGAAATGTTATATACTTAAATCATTTTGAAAGTAAATGATCAAATATTGATTTGTTATGTAATAAAGATCAAAGAAAATGAACTATATGTTAAAATAGAAACAGGATTAAAACAACAGATAGAGGAGTAACAGATCTTAATTTAATATCAGATGTTCAAGTGTTTTCACCTGCTGTTCGTTTGATCCCATTCTTCGGACACAATGATCTAACAAGAGCATTAATAGCAACTAACATATCGAAACAAGTCATACCTCCATTGAATCCAAGACCTACATTGGTTGGTACTGGAGAAGAACACAACATAATGAGAGATACTGGTCATAACGTTATAGCACATAATGATGAAACGGTAATTAATGTTAATTCTATAAGAATTTTTGTTTACGAACCAAGATATCAGAAACAAAGAGTTTATCCTCTACCACAATCAGATAAATCAAATCAAATAGATGTGTCAAAGAACACGAGTAGTTATTAATCCTAAACAAATAATAAAACAAAGAGATGTTATAGCCAAATGTCAATCAAGTTGTAATGGAGAAATGAGTTTAGGTACCAACCTATTAGCAGCATTCATGTGTTGAAACGGATATAACCTTGAAGATTCTATCTTAATTTCTGATAATGTTATTAAAAATAGGTGTATATTTAAATCATTCCATATAACAGATCTTGAAATAAAGGTTATGAGAACTTCATCTGGTAACAAATGATTAAGTCTAAATATTACTGAGATACCAATGAAATATAGGAGATGTTTGGATTCCAATGAAATAGTTAAAGTGGGTAGTAATGTCCAAGAGAATGATGTGTTAATGAGTAAGTTAGTTTCAAGGTTCGATGCTAACCGAAAGAAAGAAGAATTAAAAGAATTATGTGGAGATGAATTAAGTTCAGATAAAGAGATCAACGATAATAATGGGTTAATTACCAACATTGAAGATGATGATTATGTTCTTGAAAGAGAACAGGATAGAGACAATGAATTCTCAACAGAATTAGTACATAATATTTCACTTAAAGTACCAAATGGTATAGATTATGTAATAGTGTTAGAGGTAAAAAAAAGATCATCAGATGAAAATCAGACTTACAAAAGATAAAGATCTAGAGGATTATATACACCGTTATAACGTTGTCACAAAAAAACATATCAGAAGATGTTGTTTGTTATTACAAATTGATAACATAAAGTGATCATTTAAACCTTGTTCATTTCTATCAGATAATGGGGTTTATTCAAAATGGTTCTTAATCTATTATACAAGAACTATTTAAGTTATTTAAATAAAATAGAAGCTATTATGTTATCCAAAGTTAATAACAGATTAACAAATACAAACCAAGATAATGAAGAAAAGATATTAGAAACTATTAAAATTAAATTACTTGTATATAAATCAATTAAGATTAGTAATAAAATATGCGGAAGACATGTAACAAAGGTGTGATATCGAAGATAATTCCGAAGGAAGACATGTCATTCATGGCCGATGGAACACCAATCGATATTATACTTAACCCATTAGGAGTACCACCTAGAATGAACATAGGTCAATTATTGGAAATAACCTTTGGTTTAATTAGTTATAAGTTTGGTTTAGAATTAAAAAAACATATTAAATATGTTTAATAAAATAAAAGATGATCGGATATTGGAAAGAGTTATATCTAAACTTACTGAATTATATCCAAATATTAATAATTTAACAAAAGATATGATCCTGATCTTATTAGCTGATTTATCACAAGGGGTAAAGATATCATGTCCGTTATTAAAATTTCCATTAGAACCATCTTTAAAACATTATAATAAAAGATTATCGATCAATTTCAATGATAAAGGTTCAATTATACGATGGTGTAATCAGATTTACTCTTCGATAAACCAACAGATGTTAGTCTTTTATATATATTAAAATTAAACTATTTAATTGATAAATAAAATTCATACAAGATCAACAGGTCCATATTCGATTGTAATCTAACAACCACCTCAAAGGTAAGGGGAACTTAGGGGGTCAAAGGTTAGGTGAAATGGAAGTATGGTCGTTGCAAAGCTATGGTGTT
>NZ_NXGO01000150.1:0-1352 GCF_002774925.1 Candidatus Hodgkinia cicadicola | reverse complement strand
TTGTGGATTTGTTTCGATGATGTTGCCAACAGTATGGCACTTGTGGTGTCTAATGCTAAGTACATCTTATGGAACATGAGGAACCAAAGACTTCGGTGTACTTTTCATGGATTAATGATCTGTCGGATTTCTTACATTTGTTCAGGTATGCGTATTTAAATGCTTCACCGATGCTGTTTAATATTATGGTTAATTCGGCTCATGATAATAGACTTCTAATAGAAAATGTGAGGCTAAGCTTACCTTTGCTTTGCAAACGTCGTAACAGTCTTGCCAGTTCAACAATTTTTGTAGGGATGTTTCCATGTAATGCTTTACCAGTAATCTGATTAACTAGGTTTAGTTCTTGGTTAAAACTTAACTTCGGAGCATTAACAACAATGTTTCATCTGTCAAGGTGGGCTGAATTCTCTCGGAAGGTACCAATCTGACTGCCGGAAAGGGTGTTGCTGGTTGCTAAAATCCTGAAACTTGCATTTGGTTTTATTATTCTACCGTTTTCTGGGATAGTAATTTCTCCGTTTGCTTCTAATAACTTATTGAACACGAACTTGGTCTCTGGTTTGCAAGCGTCGTAATCATCTAACACCAACACTATTGGTCTTTTTAAAGCTCATGGTAACAACCCATATTTAAACTTTATAACTGGTTTACCTTGTTGGAATGTAATCGATTCTTTACCTATAAGTTCTAATCTGGTTAGATAACTATCCATATTTATTCGGATACAACCTCAATTCAACCGGTTGCAGACTTGTTCAATGTGAGTAGATTTACCTGTACCATGTCTTCCGACTATTAATACCCGTTTGTTGTAGACTAAACCTGCCAAGATACACAATGTTGTTTGTCGGTCGAATTGGAAGCCTGGTCGGGTTTGAGGAACGAGTTCGTTTGGTTTTGAGAATGCCGGTATGTAGGCATTTAGATTTATGTTAAAAACGTTTGCAACTGAAATTTTAATGTCTGGTAGATGGTTTAATTTCAGCTTGTTGTTTATCATTGGTGGATGTTTGGTTTGGATGATTGAGATAATTGGTGGAGGGATGTTATGAGATATGGAATTGTATGTGTTGTTGTTAGTGATAAAAACGATGTATGGGTTAGTGGATTTAATGAATTCGATGGGGTAAAGTGATGATTTTGTTGATTAGGTTATAATGGAAGGTTGGAGGTATAATTGACGTGTTGTGTTGGTTAAATATTCAATTGGTATTTGATGTGGAAATTGATCGATGTGTTGGTTGATTTAAAAAGTTCGGATGTTGGATTAATTAATGTTATGGATTTTGTTGGTAAAAGAGGTTGATAGGTGTTTGGGCGTTTGGTTTAATGGTTGTTTAACTTGTGGG
>NZ_NXGO01000149.1:0-458 GCF_002774925.1 Candidatus Hodgkinia cicadicola | reverse complement strand
AACAACCAAACACCAGAACCACAAGTTTGTTAATAATACCGATGTTGGATGTTATAACATAATAAAACTTACCGTTAACAACAAAAGCATAAGATAAAATGATCTAGATAAAACAAAACATCGAACATTTACATCAACATTGGATTAAATTAATACCGAAACAAACAAAAACATGAGGATGTTGCTTAAAATAGAATCAAACTGTTAACTATTATAAGAAAACCTGTTAAAACCAACATTTAACCGCAACAAACAACATATAAATATCGGAACAATAGGTCATGTCGATCATGGTAAAACAACGTTAACTGCAGCAATTACTAAATTCTTTGGAAATTATAAACCATACGAAGAAATAGATTCATCTCCTGAAGAAAAAGCTCGTGGAATAACTATATCAACCGCCCATGTTGAATATGAGTCTAAAACAAGACATTATGCTCATGTTGATTGTCCAG
>NZ_NXGO01000148.1:0-490 GCF_002774925.1 Candidatus Hodgkinia cicadicola | reverse complement strand
ATGGATATTTAATATCATTCTAAATATACCATCTTCGATGTTTCATGTTAACTTATTAAATCTATTATCCATATCTGACCTCTTTAAATGCATTATCTAAATTGTTTCTTGTCACTTTCAATCATTTGTTAAACTTATCTTGTGATATGGCTCGAACAGCAATTGGCATAAATGTATGATCTTTTCCACAAAACTCTGAACATCGTCCATAATATATACCAGGAGTAATAACTTTAATCCAAACAATGGAACGGCAAACCCATGAATCACATCATCTGATGTTACCAATAACCTGATCACTCTTTCGGCCGGAACAACAAGTTCATAATCTGTTGCTAATAATTCAGGATACAGATTTAAACTAGTTTTCTTGAATTCGATCCTTTGATGTGGTTTCAACATGTTTGAATTATAATTAAACCTATAATCAATTAAGTTATATTCATAGTTTCAATATCATTGGTGATGTTGTTACTTTAATAGACATAAA
>NZ_NXGO01000147.1:0-493 GCF_002774925.1 Candidatus Hodgkinia cicadicola | reverse complement strand
TCTCGATATAATTGTAACTACTTCTAAATGTATTTTATCAGATCGGATATAGTTCAACGTGGTGATTCTGTTGGTGTTTTGGCAGCTCAATCAATCGGTGAACCTGGAACTCAGTTAACGTTAAGAACCTTTCATGGATTAACCGAAGCCGATCACAAGAAACAAACACAAGATCTAGAAAAGTGTTTAACATCACCGTTCTCAGGTATTATTAAAATCGAATACCTTTCATGTGTTTGTTCAACCGATCTCGATATAATTGTAACTACTTCTAAATGTATTTTATCAGATCGGATATAGTTCAACGTGGTGATTCTGTTGGTGTTTTGGCAGCTCAATCAATCGGTGAACCTGGAACTCAGTTAACGTTAAGAACCTTTCATGGATTAACCGAAGCCGATCACAAGAAACAAACACAAGATCTAGAAAAGTGTTTAACATCACCGTTCTCAGGTATTATTAAAATCGAATACCTTTCATGTGTTTGTTCAAC
>NZ_NXGO01000146.1:0-745 GCF_002774925.1 Candidatus Hodgkinia cicadicola | reverse complement strand
CTATTACAAAGAAGATAAAAGGTACCTATAATCAAACCTCAATGAAAAAATATATTGAAAATTAAATTATGGGACCAAAGGGTGAAAAGATAGCGATAAGGATTATTTTATTATTGATAATGTAAAGGATGAAAATATTTATTATGAAAAATGAAGGTATAATTATGAAGATAACTGTTGACTATATCAAAATGAAAAATGAAAAGTGGCTATGAAGATTATTGTTATTTAAAAGTGAAAAATGAAAATATAATTATAAAAATAGATGTTGACTAAAGAAAAAAGGATGTATTACTATTATGAAAATTATTATATGTGTATATTAAATGAGAAGTAACTGTATAATTATGTATTGAACATTGAATATATTGTAATTTTATAATGTGAAAAAAAAAACATACTTCAAGAGAATTAATGTAAAGGATTCAGAACATTGTATTTGTTAATAATAAGAACATAATATAAAAGAAGAGTATAAATATACGAGATCGACAAATTACATCCAAGGCATAACCAATTCCCAACATCCACATCAAACAATTCCAATCATAGTGCTTACTTAGTTCATTCGTATATTTATAAAGTATTAAATCCATCCAACATCTTGGCAAGTACATCGTTTTGTAAAGATATAACGGTTGCTGTTTGTAACAAAAATATAATTGGAGTACAATTCCATCCAGAGAAAAGTCACAATTTTGGTATTATGTTCTGTAAAAACTTCTTACTCTGATCAACAGAATTC
>NZ_NXGO01000145.1:0-745 GCF_002774925.1 Candidatus Hodgkinia cicadicola | reverse complement strand
GACACAGGATCTTGTATGTTAATGTAAGATATAACAAAACACTTGTTTTATATATGAATCTTAAATTCATTGTACTTAATCTGCCATATTAGAAGATATGGCATTTTAGAAGATATTATAGAGGAATTTCACTATATGAATGTTTTGAAGGAGGAAGTTCTTGTAATCACTCAATAGATGACATTATATTATTTGAATACACAATTAGTCGATGCAAAATAAATTTTCCCAAACAATAAATAACAATAACAAGATTCAAATAAATGAAATTCTTCTTCCAATGGTAGATACTGCATCTGGATAATCAGAATAACGACGAGGTATTCCTCTTAATTCTAAAAAATGCTGAAGAGAGAAAGTTAAATTTATAGCAATAAATATAATTAAAAAATGAATTTTCAATCAGAATTTAAGGATAACCCTGTAGATAAAGGATATCAATGAATAAATCTACATAAAATTGCAAATACTACCCCCATAGTAATAATAAAAATGAGCTACAACATAATATGTGTCATATAAAATAATATCAATTGATGAATTTGCCAAAATTACGCCAGTTAAACCACCAATAGTGAATACAAATACAAACCCTATGCTCATAAAATTTAAGACAAAATTTTAATTTTTGTTCCTCTTAAAGTTGCAAATCAGCAAAAGACCTTAATTCCAGTTGGAACCACAATAATTATTGTAGTAGAAGTAAATATGCTCGTGTATCAATGTTCATTCCAACTGTAAATAT
>NZ_NXGO01000144.1:0-751 GCF_002774925.1 Candidatus Hodgkinia cicadicola | reverse complement strand
TGGAAGTGCAGGTTCGACTATAGCTCCTAAACTTTACATTGCATTTGGTATATCCGGATCAGATCATCACATGATTGGTGTCAAAGATGCTAAAACAATTGTTGAAGTTAATACTGATAAAGATGCCGCTATTATGTCGATGGCTGATTATTCTTTAACTATTGATATGTTTGATGTTATATCTGGAATGATGAAGTGATTGGATAGTAATAAAAATGTAGATATTAATATAAACCAAGAATTGAACAAGCAAGAACAATGCATAAACTCTTTTGCAACAAAGAACTAAACCTGATTCCCAAGTTTTATTTTTTATTTTATTTATTATATCAAAATTTACAATCTACTCAAATTAGAACATAAGTATTAAGTAATTGTGATGAATGAAGATTGGCGTGAAGCGGATACTGCCCATCGACAGTTCTCAGCTGCTCGTCTGACTAGATCTTCTGGCCAATTTTTCTTAGTATTCTTCTGCTATCTGCCGGTTGGACAATTCCCTAATTAAGTGATTTTGATGATCTGTAATCCGTTCTCTGTATTTTATAGCTTGCGTTTGAATCACATCTTTCATGAATGGCATTTTGAGATCGTCGTGAATGGTTTGATTTGAGACAAACCATGGAGCGTTTGTTATTATGCGGAGAGTTTTCGATTGAAATTTTTGGAGAATTATTGTGTTAGATACCTTGGAGCAACCCCATAGCTCTACGCCATAAGTCCATATTGGCTTTAGTATCGTTTTGTATAT
>NZ_NXGO01000142.1:0-755 GCF_002774925.1 Candidatus Hodgkinia cicadicola | reverse complement strand
TGCCCCCTCATTATTTTCATTGCACTGGTTTTATTTATATACGCAACATTTGAGATGGTGAAAGACTTGTAGGAATGCCTGCAAAGCGTCAGTCTGTTACAAATTCAGCAAACACATTTTATGCAACAAAACGACTTATTGGCCGACGTTTTGAGGATGCTGAGGTGAAGAAAGACATGTGAGTATATGTGCATGATCAAACATTCATTTCTGAAAAAATTGATTCACTAATAATAACATATGAGCAGGTGTATTTCCTGGTGTAAAGTAGTGCAGAGTTTTAGGTGTAAAAGAACTTTTTTAACTTCTTTATTTGAATCTTGTATTCATTTTTGTGTATACATTTGTTGTAGATGTACAAGACTTGTTATTTTTGATGTGACATGAAGTTTTCCCAGAATGAAAACTCATATTACTATTGGCATACCATTAGCTGATTCTTTAGAGAATTTGATTATTAAAATTTTTTAAATTCCAATTTTTGACAGATGAAAGTAAAACTTGAATGTTGTTGTAATGATTTTATAGGAAAACTCTTTCTTACAAGATAGTAAAAGCTTCAAATGGTGATGCTTGGGTCTCAGCATCAGATGGCAAATTGTATTCTCCAAGCCAGATTGGTGCCTTTGTTTTGATGAAGATGAAGGAGACTGCTGAGTCATATAAGCACGCCAGTAAAAAATGCTGTCATTACAGTGCCTGCTTACTTCAATGATTCACAGAGACAGGTAACATTATTTATATTTCTTAACAGT
>NZ_NXGO01000141.1:0-755 GCF_002774925.1 Candidatus Hodgkinia cicadicola | reverse complement strand
GTATACTTTCCCTCTTCGTTTTGAAAACCTGCATTCGGATATACTCATATTGATTTACCAACAATACTCGATAGTTCGGAAGCATATTGTTTTAGATGTTCTGGTCCAAGGGCACAATTTAATCCAACACTTAATGGCTTGGCATGACTAACCGAATGCCAGAATGCGAACAATTAAAAAATGAAAGGAAACGCAGTAAGTATGAAAAACATACTCTGTGTAGAATAACTCCACTAAACGAGTTAGAAAAAGCTAAACGAAAAAACCGGGTAAGTAGTAGAATTAAGATACATTTTAGAGATAGTATAGTATTGTATCTTTTAGATAAAAATAAAATAAATAAAAAATAAAAAAAAAATTGAATTGATAATAATTCGATTATCACATGAGTGAATCACGAAAAGAGAGAAAGGGAATTTCACACGGAAGCTCGTACAAAATTCCCATTGTAATTTTTAGCTATTTCCCCGTTGAATACACATCGATCACCGACCCAGTGTCTTCTTTAAGTGGAGGAGAATGTGACGATTTAATAGGGTCAAATAGCACAAAACAAAAAAAAGGTAAAAATAATATAATCCTAAATGAAACTACATAATTTCCATAATTTCTCTCCCTATGAAATAAATAGAAAACTAAATAATGTTAAACAAATAAATATATAAACCACCTCCTGTTTCTTCAGCGAGTATTAAATTATAGAGAGACGTAATAAACCAGCAATTTAAAATAAGTAAAATAATAATTAATAAAGT
>NZ_NXGO01000140.1:0-9052 GCF_002774925.1 Candidatus Hodgkinia cicadicola | reverse complement strand
GGTGATGCTTGATTAGAGGCAAATGGTAAACAATATTCTCCATCGCAAATATCTGCCATTATTCTAACAAAAATGAAAGTTATAGCAGAAGATTATTTAAAAGAAATTGTAAGCAAAGCGGTAATAACTGTACCAGCATATTTCAATGATGCACAAAGACAAGCGACAAAGGATGCGGGAAACATAGCAGGTCTAAATGTTTTGAGAATAATAAACGAACCAACAGCAGCTGCATTAGCATACGGATTAGATAAAAAAGATGCTAAGTAAATAGCAGTTTATGATTTAGGTGGTGGAACCTTTGATGTTTCCATCTTGGAACTTGGAGATGGAGTATTTGAAGTAAAATCAACGAATGGTGATACTTTTTTAGGTGGAGAAGATTTTGATTCTAAAATCTTATATTATATTATTTCTACTTTTAAAACAGAAACAGGTATTGATATAAGTAAAGATAAACTTGCTATTCAACGAATTAAAGATGCAGCAGAAAAAGCTAAAATAGAGTTATCATCTATTACTAATACGGAAATAAATTTACCTTTTATTACCTCCGATAAAAATGGTCCAAAACATTTATCATGTAATTTATCAAGAGCAAAATTAGAGGATCTGATTGATGAACTTGTTAAAAATACAATTAAACCCTGTGAAATTGCTTTGATTGATGCTAACGAAACTTCTAATACTATAAATGAAATAATATTAGTAGGTGGAATGACAAGAATGCCAAAAATACAAAGAACTGTTAGAGATTTGTTCGGTAAAGATCCTAACAAAAATGTTAATCCTGATGAGGTTGTTGCAATTGGTGCAGCTATCCAAGCTGGAGTCCTTCAAGGAGACATAAAAGATGTATTGCTATTAGATGTTACACCATTGTCACTTGGAATTGAAACTCTAGGTGGTATATTTACTAGATTGATTGAAAAAATACTACAATACCAACAAAAAGATCTCAAATATTTTCAACTGCTGAAGACAACCAATCTGCTGTTACTATAAAGGTTTACCAAGGTGAGAGAGAAATGGCTTATAACAACAAAATGTTAGGACAATTTGATTTAATTGGAATTACTAAAGCTCAAAGAGGTATACCCCAAATTGAGGTTACATTCGATATTGATGTTAATGGAATAGTTCAAGTCTCTGCAAAAGATAAAGCAACAGGTAAAGAACAACAAATTAAGATTAGAACTTCTGGTGGTTTAACAGAAAATGAAATTAATACTATGATTAACGAGGCCAAAGAACATGAAGAGACTGATAAAAAACTTAGAGATGTTTCCGAAGTCAGAAATCAAGCTGAAAGTTTAATTTATTCTACAAATAAATCTATGAAAGAATTAGATACTAAGCTCTCAAATCAAGATAAATCTAATATTTTGGATAGTATAAATAATTTAAAGAAAGAATTAAACAACAAAGAGATAGACATCGAACAACTGAGATCAATGGTAAAACAGTTAATGGAAAAATCTATGATATTAGGTCAAACAATGTATAATACAAAAGCTAATAACTAATGAGTAATTTATATAAATTGTTAGATAAAAAATAACAAACAAACAGATTAATATAAACAAATCATAAATCTTTCATGAAATGGCAAATGGATTTAACTAATATAACTAATTCTGAACTAATACTTTGTTTTAAAGATATTAATAAAACCTATAACATCTTATTAAGAATAATTAAGACTGAAATTAACATGGATAAATTTTGTAAATGAACTAATCACACCAAACAAAACGTCCAATAAGATATTAAATAACTCAAATGATTGACAAGGACTTGAATAAATTAAATAAGTTAGATAAATTGAATAAATTAAATAAAATAGATTCATATACAACATATATTAATAATTTATACCTAATAAAAGGTAAAAAAGATGTTAAAATTAAACATCAAATATTATCCAAATGATTTAAATATAACAACGAATGATTAATTATAATAGATTTTACTAATAGTAAGAAATATAATATAATCCAAAGAACTGAAGGTATTACAGTGAATATTTATAATCACTATGTTATTACCAATAAAAGAGAAATGGCAAATACTTTAAAATATTTAGAATATATTGATAGTGAAAGGACTAATAATAACATTAATCGTTATAATTTAAATTTAATATTTTCAATAAAAGATTATTTAATTCATTACAATGAACAAAAATGAATAATAAATACAATATAAATTTGATAAATATCTTGTATATTAAAACAACTATTAAATCCCATAAGGTTTATATTAAGAATAATTGTAAATTTATCACATGATGTCCAATCTTCAATCTGTAATTAGAAGAACAGAGGTAATAACTATGGTGGAACTTCAAACAATATATATGGATATTAAAATATATACATCTAATAGATTTAAGTGGGTAATGGCTTATCTGATAGAAAGAAATAAAAAATTAAAAGCAATAGATATTGATATTAAATATATTATTGATAAATTGATGTCAAAACATATTAATACTTTTGGAAGTATATCATCAGCCAATATCCAAACAAACACTCTAATTGTATTATACATATTTAATAAATCACTTGGAAGTGATCCTTTCAAGTTCTATCAAGAAAACCAACAATATTATCATGATTAGAAGAATTAAAACCTCTGAATACATAGATAACTCCTTATTTCTAAAGGTTAAAATGTTTAAATTTATTAAAATTATATTAAATTATGATTAAGAAAAAATTATATTATTCTACAATGTATTTAAAAAACAAAAAGAGAAATCTAGCAATATTTGAAAGTATTTATAACCATAATTTATGGAAATATCTGTTAATTAACAAGAAAAGTGATAAAACATGCTTATTGGAAATAATAAATCAAAATTGGTACCTTGATAGTTTGGAATTAAAAATTATAAATAAGAGAACTCCATTAAGATGATAAGGGAATTTGCCGGAAAATATTTTGTCGCACTGATTCAGTGGACAAGTCAACTACTAAGTGATTCAGAATTTAAATCAATTAGACTTCTTAATGGTGTATATCTACAACGTCATAGTTATATGGTGAGATTTGCAATTCCATGTGGAGTATTAAATGCAACACAATTATATGCATTGTCAATAGCAAGTCAAAAATATGACAGATGATATTTCCATGTTACTACTAGACAATGTGTCCAATTTAATTGGATTCAATTAAGAGATACACCTCAAATAATGTATGCCTTAACGAAGGTTGGACTTTGAAGTGCCCATACTGCAGGTAACTGTGTAAGACAAATAACATGTAATCCGAAACATGGAATTGGCCTAGATGAACAAACAGACATAACAGATTTAATGACTGAACTTTATAATCAATTTATGTTAAATGAAAGATTAATAGATTTACCAAAGAAAGTTAAAATAAGTGTTAGAGGTAATATTACAGATAACAACGCAGGAGCTTTTAATGACATTGGTCTAAGATTAATGGATAAACGGGTATATGTAACCGTTGGAGGTGGATTGGGAACAGAACCAATGGTAGGTATTAAGTTTATAAGTTTAGAAAAAGAATATGTTTCTAGTTGAATTGCTACCCTCCTTGAGGTGTATAGAATATTTGGAATTAATAAACAACATCCAGTTAGAATAAAGCACTTAGTTAAAGAGGTAGGAAAGGCTGAATTAATTAAATTAACGATTGGATTTCCTAGAATTAAGACCGCTACACCACCAAAATGTCCTATGGATTTAAGAGTTAAACCTGTCGAAACAATAGAATGAGATAATTCTGAAGAATTTAAAACATGATTTAATACTTGAACTTATCCAAGCAAACAACCAGATTTTAGACATGTAGAACTTAGTTGTAATTCAGGAATAGGTGCACCAGGAGATATATTCGCTGGGGAAGTTGATGTTATAGGTAAAATGGTTCAACTTTATTGCTTAAATGAGATAAGATTAACCCAATCACAAACGTTGTTACTCCCATATGTTTGTATTTCAAATATAAAGAAAGTCTATGAAGTATGTAAGAGATTTATACCAACCAATATAGTATGTTGTCCAGGTTTAGATTATTGTAACCAAGCTAATACAAGAACTATAGCTTTAGCAAAGAAATTAGAAGAATTAAAAACCAACCTTAAAATAAGAATATCTGGTTGTTCAAACGGATGTAGTCAGCATCAAATATTTGATGTTGGTATTGTTGGAGTTAATAAATCAGGTAAGGAATACTATCAAATTATGATTGGTGGTAATGGACCAAACGGAATATTAGCTCGTACGTTGTGCAAAGCAGCACCAGCATCCGAAGTTCCAAAAATTATAAAATGATTAGATAAACTTATAAAGTACTTAAAGAAAGATCGATTTGAGAAAACATATCAATGTTTAGAAAGGAATATAATTGAATTACCTGAAAATTTTCTAACAAATTGTACATAGTATTAGATATAATTATAACCAATGTTATATTGTAATAAAAAAATGAATAATAAATTCGACCTATCGAATGAATATGTATTAGTTAGGATATTATCTGTTAGACATTATACTAATACTTTGTTTAGTTTTAAAACCATAAGACCAAACAGATTAAAATTTAAACCCGGTGAGTCTGTAATGATAGGACTGATAATTAGAGGTGAACTAATGTTCAGATCTTTTTCGATATGTAGTCCAGCATGAAGTAATACATTGGAATTTTATTCAACGAGAGTAACAAATGGTATTTTTACTACTTTCTTACAAAAAATGACAACAGATACCTCGATTATTATTGATATGAGATCAAAAGGTAGTTTACTTCTAAAAGCCTTAAAGCCAGGCAAACGCTTATTTCTATTTTGTACAGGTACAGGAATAGCACCATTTATTAGTATAATACATGATCACGAAACTTATATTAGGTTCAACGAAGTAATAGTGGTTCTAACATATAGATATTCTCAAGATCTACAATATTTTAACACTAAAATCAAACAAATGACAAAAGAAGTCTATATTAGACCATACGCAAGGAATAAATTAAGATTCTACCCAAGTATAACTCGAGAACCATATCCGTATACTGGTAGAATAGCATGGTTAATAAAATCCGGAACACTAATAGCAGATTTAATGACATATAGTTTGAACGAGATGGATAGATTTATGGTCTGTGGTTCAAAACAAATGGTATTTAATGTAACAAATTTATTAAAATCACTGAAATATGTTGAAGGTACAACCAACAATCCACAAGATTTTGTGTATGAAAAAGCATATCGTTAATTAATTTAAAATAACTGAAATTAGATCTTTAATCGATTGGCTAAAGATAAATTATTTAAATTTTTGGTTTAATAAAACTATAACCTATTAGTGTTGTATAACATAAATAAAGATAAAATTATAAATATGTTTTTTAATAATCCAGATAAGCCAAATAAAATACTTGCATATATGTTTAATATGGTCAACAACAACAGAATGTTGGATTTATTTTGGATTAGTAACTTATTTCAATAATTATTATAATAAAATAAAGAAAAATGAGAATTAAAAAAATATATTCTTCAATAACAGAAGTTGTTGGTAATACACCAATAGTAAGATTAAAGAAAATAGAAGAAAAATACAACATTAAGACACAACTTTATGCCAAATTAGAATATTTTAATCCATTTGGTTCTGTCAAAGATAGAATTGCCGAAGCTTTGGTCGTTGATGCTTGGAAACGAAATAAGTATAATAAAGACACAATTATAGTAGAAGCAAGTTCTGGTAATACTGGTATTAGTATTGCTGCTGTTGCTGCCCGTAAGGGGCTAAAATGTTTAATAGTTGTTCCGGAAAGTATCTCAGAAGAGAGACTAAACATGTTGGACTTATTGGGTGCTAAAATTGTATTTGTATCGAATGGAATAAAAGAAGCCATCAAAAAAGCTAAAGAGTTTACAGATCAAGTTAAACATGCAGTAATGACATGTCAATTTGAGAACAAGATCAATGTAAAAATCCACAAGAAAACAACAGCAAAAGAAATAACAAAATCAATGAAGAATATAGATTATTTCATTTCAGGTGTGGGAACAGGAGGTACTATCACAGGTATTGGAGAGGTCTTAAAGAAGAGAAAGAATTCAAATACTTCGATTGTTGCAGTTGAGCCTTGAAAGGCTTCTATTTTATCAGGCAAACAGGTTCAATCTCATGGGATACAAGGTATAGGTGCTGGTTTTCTTCCAAAAATTTTAAATATTAAGATTATTGATTATATTTTTAGAGCAAAAGACCACGAAGCAATTGAATATGCCAGAATAATGGCAACCACAGAAGGAATGGCAGTAGGTTTATCTTCGGGAGCTGCAATATGTGCTGGAATTAAATTAGGTGAAGTTATTAATAATCCTCTTAAAAAGATATTAATAATAGTTCCATCGTCAGCAGAAAGATACATGTCAACTGAGTTATTTGATAATAAACCTCAATCATTATTAGAATTAGTAGCATTATATGGTTGTTCGGAATTAGAAGAACTTAAAAATTCAAACGAACAACAAGAATCTATCCTATAACTAGTTAAATAATATATACATTTTGGTCATCAACATCAGATCTACTTTTTTTGGTTCTATAATTAAGGTTTACACCCTTAATACCTATCATTTCGTTGGTTGTTATCCATAAATATTGTGATTGAGTAAGACCAAGTCATAATAATCTATTAATTCGTTAATGTATTCATGATAATGTATGATGATGTCGTTGTAGATGGTAAATATAATTTTCTACATATTAATCAAAGCTTATTATTCTGGTTAAAGACATTCAAACAGTCCAACATATAGTACTTTTATAATCAAATATCTATAATAAGCTTAAATTTACTATTAATTTATTCTATAATAACCTATTTAATATATTAATCCTATTTTCTGGTTCTTATTTTTAACAACAAAATAACAACAATCGATCTATTTTAAGTAATTTTATTCCTTTATCTTGGATTTTATATCTCTGATTTAAAATTAATACCTAAATTAATAGATGATAAAGTGATTGAACCTTTGGCCTTTTCGTTGTAAACGAAACATCCTGCCACTGAGTTAATTACCCATGACAATAGTTTCTTTAGATTATAATATTTTAAGAAATAAATAAAATATGTTACATTGGTATCAAATATGGATTATAAACAACCCAAACAACAAGACATCATGAGATTATTAGGATTTTGTATAAATATCGAATAAATCCGAATTAAATTGATGTAAATGTGATTGGTTATTACCTTTTTTTGTTATAAATTATAGCCAATAAAACCATTATTAATCAGATTAATATATTCTATTTAATGATTACTGAGATACTAGTTATAGTATTAACATTGAAGATTTAAAAATATTGTTATTTATCATGATGAATATTGGTATAAATAGTATATTAGATGTAATACTAAAGAATTTGAGTATAAAACTTATATATTTATAGCACTCAAGCTATGGATTGATACATATTAATAAATAATTTATTCTTCTATGATAACTAAATTGTTTTTATTAATTTTTGATAAAGCTAAGCTTATTTTATTAACAACGGGATCATAATCACATATCCTAACATTAATTCTACGTCCATATGACAGTTTAAATCAGTTAGAAATACTACTAAATGGTCTTATTATATAGTTTAATTCTCCATACAAACCTCATGGTAAGGATATTACAACCGAATTACCCTTAATCTTTGATATTAACCCTCATATTGATCTGCCTTCGTTTGTTTTAACAAAATTAAAATATTTAGTTCCTTCTAAATCTAATTTTAAACATATTGTCTTCTTAGAGATATCAATAGTATCTGGTACCAACTTAACAACATCATGATACCTAATATCAGTTCCAAATTGAAGTTTATTTATATTTCTTACACTAATAATTGAATTAAATACACCATTATTATTATTTCGTTGGAATTTTATATCAAAATGATTATTATTTATACCTAAAACAATACCCAATATAGGAATGTTATAACCGGGATAATCAGATCCACATCATTTCAATAATAAGATATTTTTAACTTCTGATTTACCATTATATTTTGTTAATATTAAACTACCAACAACAACATTCCATAATAATTTCAACATTTCATATCATTCTATACCACATAAATCAACAACACCATCTATTCATCCTAAATCAATATATATTTTGGTATCTGTTACTTTATTAACAATTCCCCAAACTAAATCTCCTTTATTCAACGTTATGTTTATGTTTTCTTTAATTTCCATTTCTTTATTATCATTTGGTTGTTTTAATGTAATAAGATTTTCTTTTCTATCCATTTTATCAATTTTATATCTACCAAATTTATTCAATTGTATGTTGATATCCTCATCCGTTGGGTTAAAGGGTAATAAAGCCAACAAATCAAACACTTTCACCATATATCCTTCAACAACATTGGCTACAATCTGTCCAGAGATCAATGAATTGCTGTTATATGCCTGTTGTAACATGATCCAAGATTCTTCAATACCTAATCCTCTTCTAGAAACTAATGTCTCTCCATTTTTTTTGGAATCAAACTCTTCAATTCGAACATCTATTTGTTGATTAATTTTCAATAAATTATAATTCCATAAATTATGTTTATAAAGTCTAACATTAGATCTAAAACCAATATCTATTATCATAAACTCATTGTTTTTTCTGGTTATAATACCTTTTACAACTCCCCCTTCGATTAAACTTTTAGTTGATTCAATCTTACAAATATTATTTATTAATTTAATACAACTTACCATTGTGTTATATATATCTTATTTTTAATTATAAAAGTAAATATTAGACAGGGATTAATAATCCAAACCGTTGAGTTGTACTCTGATGAGATAAAACAACAACTAAATGATTTGTTGAAAGGTAAATTTAACTAATATTATTGTTATACTTGTACAAAAAATAATATTTATTATGATAGAAAAATCAGTCAAAAAAAAAATATATAATCGTATCAAAACTAATTATATTTAAGAATATAGAATTTAATTAGTTACTAAATATTGAAAATATAAGTAATTA
>NZ_NXGO01000139.1:0-757 GCF_002774925.1 Candidatus Hodgkinia cicadicola | reverse complement strand
TTATTCTAATCTTATTAATCAAGATAAGAAACTTCTACAGAACATAATACCAAGATCATGGCTGTTCATCTGGATAAAATTGTACCCCAATATATGTTCTCCTTACAAACAACAACCGTTATGTCCTTGTAAAATGATGTACTTGCCAAGATATTGGATGGAGATTTAATACTTTATAAATATACGGATGAACAAAGTATACACTATGATTGAAATCGTTTGATGTTTCGTTGAAACAGAGATAGTTGTTAATCGATTTAATTAAATTCCAACCAATGTGTGGTACCACTTATATTTCAAGATTGAGATATCTTTGTTGTTGAACCCGATATTCAATCCAAACCACATGTTTTCTTTTCTTTTTAATCTAGAATTAAGTAATTAATTGCATACCAATACATATTCTGAGAAATGAATAAGTTTGTTTTACAGAAATTAGAGATATCAATTATATTTGTAATACTTAATAAGTATTTGAACCAATCGAGATAATTTTTATCACCTGATAGGATGGTTTTGTTGTTATCGTTCACATCGTTAGGGTTATTCGTAACACATATATCACAACTTATAGATCTCATTTTTTGTTGTTATTTAAAAACATTAACAACAGATCTCAAATTATCTGAACCATAATCTATTATGTTACTTTCAACATATTGTTGGACAACCTTCGGTTGGGTTTATATTTTGAAATGTATTTATCGATTTAAACAAACAAATACCAAATGTTTTAACTATAACATCAGCTACATAA
>NZ_NXGO01000138.1:0-758 GCF_002774925.1 Candidatus Hodgkinia cicadicola | reverse complement strand
CTCAACATTTCTTAGGATTAGCAGGTATGCCAAGAAGAAGTATAGATTATATTGAAGCTTATAGTGGTTGAAACAAAGTGTCATCGTATGGTGCATATTTTGGTATTGTTAGCATTTTGTTGTTCTTTTATATTATTATTGATTCTAAAATTAGAGGTAAAACTTGTATCAAAAGTCCATGATAAAGATGTCATTAATAAGATCAAGTCAAATCTTTGGGTTAAGCATCTCGATGTTTATTTCCATGATTGGTTTTTGTTATTTAATCACAAAATGATATAAAATAACATGTGCTAAGCTTGGTCTTACCGGAATTCCAAAGAAAGGAACTAATTTAAACAAAACACTATATCATCAGCTCATTAAAATAGATTTTATTACTCAAGTAGATAGAACATTGGCATGTGCTTTTGATTGTAGTGTAAGTCATATAACCTTAATATCTGGAGAAGTAGTAAAAATTAATTATAAACTTAAGAACAAAAGTAACAATTATCTTGTTAGTGAAGCAGTTTACAACATTACACCATTTGTGGCAAGTAAATATTTTAATAAATTACAATGTTTTTGTTACAACAAAATGATAATATCTCCATACACCAATATTGTTTTGCCGTTGGTGTTTTACATTGATCCAAATATAAATTTTGATGATAGTACCAAGAACATTAAAGAATTAACCTTAACATATACTTTGAATAATATGGGAAAATGATAGAGTTAATTCTAACAATACTTACTACGTTGTTAATTATGTT
>NZ_NXGO01000137.1:0-759 GCF_002774925.1 Candidatus Hodgkinia cicadicola | reverse complement strand
TACTCTATTAGTTGACGTTATTGTTGCGTGTGGACAGATTGACTTGAATTAGTGTACGAGTATAATCCTGTTGAACACCTTGTTGATTACAAACTGTTAATTGTGATAATTAAAGCTGGTTTTTAGTGACTTCATTAGTGTCTTGTATTTTGTTTTCCACTGTACCGTACGACGATCAAGGAGACCGTCGTAACAATATGTTTCCGTTACAAGTTGACGTGTGCTTACAAAAGGGTACAAAGGGTAAATTTTTTACTATTTAGTATTTATGACAATTAAGTTTCTCTTTCGTTAATCACAACTATTATGAACTTCATGCGTGATAAAACCGAATCCTATATGTTATGATGTAGATAGATAATAAACATTACAAGCTTGTAGTATTTCGTGTATTAAAACGATATAGGCCCTATTACTGTCAGGCATGATAACCTAAACTCTATTTCTTTCTTAAAACTACAGTATTCAATTGTGTTTATTCGTGTACTTTTCCCGACCTTATGAAAAATTTAACATCAGAGTTTCCTTTCCTGCGCTAATATTAATTAATGCGATAGTGTTCTGTGACCAAATACATTCGCTTGGTAATCATTTATATACCAGTAGCTTTCCTTGGAATACCTTTTTCATATTTACAATACAAACATATGGAAGTAACAACGTTTGTGATTGTGTTAATCTTATCTCATTTAAGCAGTAAAGTTGAACCATCTTACATATAACATCAACCTCACCAGCCAATACATCTCCTGGAGCACC
>NZ_NXGO01000136.1:0-759 GCF_002774925.1 Candidatus Hodgkinia cicadicola | reverse complement strand
ACACTCTAGATTAGTTTCGGCTTTTAATTTTTCTACCATATCACTGTCAACAATAGAATTAATATTATCTAATAAAAACGGTATTTGTTCTTTTTTAAGAAACTGTGATTTTGCTACTTCCATACCATCTTCTCCATATAAAAACTGTATAACACTTCCATCACTGTCTCTAACAGTCATGTCATAGTTAACTGCTACCCCTTCAAGATGTTTTATCAAGCAACGTTGTAAGTAGCCACTTCGACTAGTTTTAACTGCTGTGTCTACTAATCCTTCTCTTCCTGCCATACAATGAAAGAAAAATTCTTGTGGTTGAATACCTGTCATAAAACGACCATCAATGAAACCACCTGCTCTGGGTGATACATCATATGGAGGAAAACTAGGCAGAGACCGTCCTGAAACCATTAGAGGGGGACGTTTTCCTTCTAATTCAATTTGTCCTAGAAGACAAGAAATTTGCATAGTGTTAACAGCTGATCCTTTTGCTCCTGATTGAACCATTAATTGTAAATTATTTTCTGGAAATGGAGAAAGAAGTCCTGCTGGAAGGCATGTTTTATTTACACTATTTGTATATATATCTAAACACAGCTTATACTGTCTATCAATCACTGAGCGGAATTTGGGATCTTTTGTGTAAGCTTTTTCTAATTTCTCTTTCACAACAATTAAATTTTCATCTGGTGTTATATCTAGAGCTTTAGTGGCAGCTTCTTTACCAATTCGCCTTGCTTCTTCAATGTACTTTATTCTTTG
>NZ_NXGO01000135.1:0-759 GCF_002774925.1 Candidatus Hodgkinia cicadicola | reverse complement strand
TTTATACTTATAAGCTAGAGATCTATCCACAGCTTGTTTTGCTGTTTTAATACAGGATTTACGACGGCCATAATAACCTTTAGTTAATTTTAGAATTTCTTTATGTTTATAGTGAGTTGTTAATCCTCTACTGACTTTGGACATTGGTGAACCATATGATCGTTAGTTTTAATTAACAGGAGATGTCACCTTATACACTAGTTTTCCTTTTTCACATCTTTGTTTAACAAAATTACTCACTACATCTTAGTTATTTATAACTAGCTCTCCACGCTTTTAGTGGAAGCTAACACTCAATTAAAAAAAAAGTAAACATTTTGTGAAGAGCCCTCGCTTGGAGCTGTTTACAGTTTGAAAGCCGCATCATAAGTCCTGCATTGTTACAACAGGAAAGTTGCAACGACGCGGAGTGAATACTCCGCCATAATATAATTCCAACTCTTCATTAGTAATACAGTCTTACAGTTTGACAAAATAAACTATCGAGACTTATCTTGTCTACAGGAATTATTACGACTACTACTTGTGACTTCAAATTATTAATTATTTACATTATGGTTTACAGGTATTTCTTATTTAATGCCGGGTCGGTATGCAAGTTGGATCCGGAATACACAGGTCATAGCATGATAAATTTAATAAAGGGTTAACAGTATTATTTTTAACTTTTACTTTCACAGTTTTAATTAATTATTTTAGTTAGATTTTCTTAATTAATTCTTATTACTACTGTGAGTTAGTTCAGGGGTACAGTATTTG
>NZ_NXGO01000134.1:0-3323 GCF_002774925.1 Candidatus Hodgkinia cicadicola | reverse complement strand
AATCCCGATGATTTTGTTCCTCTAAACATCCAGATCCAATCAGCCACCGAACAAACATGTTAACTTTTTGTTGTTATTTTAACAGACCGAATACGGATATGACTTACCTCGTTGTGTTTGAGTACCAAACGTTCGAACCGACAACAATGAGTTATAATTAACAGATTTACTACCAACAACATACCACAACCGAATAAATTAAACATATGAGTATATTGATCGAACTTATCCATGTTGGTTTTGTCCATTGCTATACCATAAGAAAATCTACATCATGGCTACAGATAGATCAAGTAAATACACAGAAATAGCCGATCTATCCTGATGAAGATTAGCCACTAATAACATGTTTATAAGTCTATCAAATAATCATGTACATCTTTGATGGTAAACGATTAAACATTAATTGTAGGATTAACACTACCAAATTGATAAATCCTTATGACCATTGTATCTCGTTAAATATTTTTTTACCATCTATTAACTCATACGTGGAACGGAGCATATGACCGTTTCTTTAAGTGGAATTAATAAATATTCTATACTACCACATACATACCATGAAATATACTACATGTACAATAAATTAAATAAACACAAACAACAACGTCCGAACGTTTTCTTGCTTCTAATGTTTAAAATTAATCACTTGATGTAACATTTTTTACCACATATGTCGAACACATTAAGCAACATGTGAGAATTGGTATCGATTTAGAGAACTTAGACTATTACCAACCTGTTGAATCAATCGATAATGGACTATTGAAAGAGTATCATCTAGATTGTTAAGATCAAACGTTGTGATATTGAATTTATATTTTATCTTCTTTTATATGCATTATGCATATCACTCATTACTGCGTAGCACTCGTTACGATTTGTTAAACGTCAATATCTTATATAATAAGTTAAATCATTAAGCATCCAAATGATCTCTTTTAAGATTCGTGTTTTGTTAAGTGTAAAAACATGTATCCATGTAATATCATTTTTAATAATTTCTATGATTCTGTACATATTAAACAAAAATGCAGCTCTTTCATCGAGATATTCGCTTTCCAAGAGTTCCTTCACCGGCCTTGTCAGATATATCCCACATTTTAAATTTATATCAACAGCAAGTGGATGTTTTGATGAAATAAATAGTCCTGGTAATAAACTACCCAATTTAAATATCGAACATCTTAGATTATTTCTTAAGAAGTTATCCATATGGTTAAAGATTTGAGTAATATGCATGGAACAACCGCTTTCCCTGTTTAACAACATGGTAAACAAGTCTTGGAATGATCCCGAACATAAAATATGGTTGTCAGGATAACCTGTACCAACATTAAAAACATTTTTCTTTCTTAGAAGTCTTCTAATTTTATATGGACCAACATCATCACTTCTTCTTTTATTGGTGGCATATTTATCACCACTGATTAAAAGCATGTTGTTCATGCCGAATTCATAGAACATTGAAGAGTCCGAAATCAACATACATCTCATCTGGATCAAAAGATTATGTAAAACAATCGAACAATTACATAAACGTCTGAGAACAACAAGCAAGAAAGTAATGGAATTAAGCCTGTTTTTGTTATCGGAACTACAAGTAATACTATTAAATTCTAATAACTTCGTTTGATTTGTATTCAGATCGGATTTTAACATCTTGCTTAGATTAGATATCTTTCTTGGCGGAAAACGTTCAACAGAGAACTTAACGTAGATAGAGTTTGCCGAAACAAAACTAACAGATGTTTGATTTATCAATCGTGCTGTTGATGTGTTTCGAACTTTACTTAATCTCATCATTATCCTGTAAAACCAACCATCAAATCTCTATCAATCACCATTACTACATCATTTGATTTCATGTTTCTATCTCGTTCTGTTGATAACTTCATCTACAACCTCCGAATATTTAATATTTCTACTACAAATCAAAGTTATAACATTTTGTAAAACATCGAAGAACAATACGTTTAACACATTGTGATACCGATAACCATTTGTTTCAAAACCAACAACCACCATGAATAAATTTAATATCGAACTGTTAAGCCTATCAAATATAACGTTACAGTGTTTGATCCTTCGGATGTTGTTAATTGACAACGAGTAGTTCATTATGTAATTAGATTTATTTACTCTTAATAAATTAGATCATTTCATCGGATGTTGTGTCGATGTTTCGGTGTTAACACAACCAATCAACCGTATTATGTTGTTTAGATTTAAACTATACTCCTTGCTAGGAGAACCACATGGAAAACCAGATCAACAGCTTCCATTACTATCCTCACGATTAGTCTCGTAATTAACAGCAAGAAATAATTCCGTTTGTTTCTTTCCTATCTTTTTTTAAAAGTATTAACTTCGGTCCGGAAACACCCATCTTTGTTGTTTATGAGTTCTGATCCGATATTATTTAAGATCTAATATTCACCTAACCTATTAACTCATACAAATTCCAAACATTTCCAAGATCTTATTCTACCAACAAAAACATTATCCAATCTTTTATGTAAGAAATATGTAATAAATGATAAGTATCTGAACCATGTTCATTTTTACGATGTACTTAAACATACGTTTTATTTTTCTCTTAATCACATAAACCATAGGTTTAAATAGTCATCTCAAACGAGTATTCACATCTTCCTAGAAGATACTTTAATTGTGAAACAAAATATCTGTCATAATGCAACGCTGAAGCAAAGAATACCACTGAAACATCTCGTTTGATTATCAGATGAAACAACATGATCAAATTCATTTCCTCCTCCGGAGGCACCAACAGGTACATTAATAAACTGGAGATATAGATTAAAACCAACGGTATATCATAACATTTTCGTTTATTCTTATTTTTATCAATCGAAGTTAATAGAATTCCATCTACACCATATTGAATTGATTTACATATATGTTCCAAGACATCAACTTCTGTTGATCTTAAATCACTATAACTGAATACCATCCAAGTACCATTGATTAGCTTACAACAAACTGATGAAACGATGTATTGACTTCCGAATCTTTCAACGCAGTTGATAACAGATCCCGAATTCATAATAGGAATTGAATTAATGACTACCATACACTCTCCAACCTTCAACGAACACGGATGTTTTATCAATTTACTACTCAAATATTACATCAAACACTTAGTATACTATTTCTGTCTAGCTTTAAACTTAGGAAATCTCTTATTAACTACAAACATCTTACCTTGTCTTTTTATTAACAGATTACAATTATTCCTTTTTATAAGTGATCTTAGGGATGTTTTTAATTTCATTTGATTAAACTTATGTTAACAATAATAA
>NZ_NXGO01000133.1:0-760 GCF_002774925.1 Candidatus Hodgkinia cicadicola | reverse complement strand
AATATTAAAACTGAAGTAAGCTGATCTTTATCTGAATTTAGGTATTGGGATAGTAGGTAATTTGTCATTACGAGGTTGATGTTTAGTTACCAGAAACAGTCTTTAAACTGTAAAGGGATAGAGTGAGTGTACGTAGACACACTACAGTGTTTCAGCTATAAGATTCAAACGAAGATAATGACATTAATGCTACATAGGATACAGACTACCTTCAACTTACCCGGAGAATGAAGTTCAGGTGTAACAACATTCCTCGCATAGTTCGTGGAAAAACTTAGAGCGGACTCGAATCTGCAAGGCGCCGCATTTCTTACTCTTTTATACTATGACTGTATATGACTATAGTACGACTTTGGAGTCTTACTGTTCATTCCTCAACTCAAAATCATTGTTCTACAATCTTGCCAGTGTTACAGGCTTCATTATCCTAACCATTTCAAACCAATTTACACTCACAGTACCCTCCTCCGTTCTGAAGCTTAAATCTCTTATTACGACTTATCTTTAATCAGATGTAATATAAAACACATCAAGATTATAATTTTCTCGGAAACCATATAGCTTAGAAACATTTTAAGCTTTTGACATGTTTGAACTTTCTACTATGTATTCACTGCAACCCTCCAAACAGGACCTCAGTACCTATTGCCATTGCAATTATTGCTTGAGGTCCACCAAAGGTGTATATACATTCTACCCCACAAATACTTGCACAAGCCATAAATAAACGTTTATCTTTAATCTTACGATAAGGTGTAGC
>NZ_NXGO01000132.1:0-768 GCF_002774925.1 Candidatus Hodgkinia cicadicola | reverse complement strand
GATTTGGAAATTGACTAGAACTTTTAATAATTGGTGCTCCTGATATAGCTTTTCCTCGAATAAATAATATAAGTTTCTGATTACTACCACCCTCATTAACATTATTATTAATTGGTAGAATAGTTGATAGAGGGGCGGGTACTGGTTGGAAAGTTTATCCTCCATTGTCAAGAGGTGTCGCACATTCAGGATCTTGTGTTGATTTAACAATTTTTTCCTTACATTTGGCTGGAGCTAGCTCAATCATGATAGAGATATAGAGAGATAAAATTATTTAAGGGGAATAGAAATTATGAAGAATTTGTATAAAGGTTTAGATGTAGAGAGAGCTGGTAATTATATTGAATAAGTACCTTGTAGTGAAGCTGATACAGCAGCAGTAGGAGATGATGTTGATAACAGTGACTTATTAATTTACCTGATTATGAAAAATTATACTAAGTTATACTTTCCGTTTTTGGAAAAAGGCCTTAGCCCTGAAAATCACTGGCGAAAGCCAACCACATGGGTCAAATAATTGTGCCATCTGGGATAACACGACACGTTTGGTGAATTGTACCTGAGAATTACTGCAACAGGCCAAAGGTGGAAATAAGAAGCAATCGGTTGAATGGTTCCAACTTAAACCCAGAATATCCTTAGCAACGACGGAATCACTCTGAGCGGCTGATTCAGGTAGGCAGTCAGGTTGATTAGTACACCATTTTTTCAAATTGAAACCTCCTGACGATAACAACAGAATTAATTCCTGTTGTAATTTGCAAAGCT
>NZ_NXGO01000131.1:0-769 GCF_002774925.1 Candidatus Hodgkinia cicadicola | reverse complement strand
ATGTTTTTCCTTCGAATCCAACGATGTATCCTCTAGAACCAATTAGTTGTTGAATTTGAGACAACGTGCCTCTGGCACCAGAATTAATTATCATTTGAATCGGTGTTTGTTTTAAACTAATATATGTATGTATGTAATATAAGTTATATGTATATTAAAGAAATTTAAAGTAATAATGTAATATGTGACTGGTGTTTTTTCACATCAAGGTAAATAATTATATATGCAAAAATTACCTTTTCTCAAGAAGCATTTTAAAATACAAACATTACCAAAAATGTAAGTACCAAAACTTCTTAATGTACGATAGGGTCAAATAAGAATTCTAAAACATATTCTGTAATAAGAAGTACAATAAATATTCTAACTAAATAAGATGTATTTTGTTGTGAGTCTTGCCAAGGGAAAACGAGAAATGAAAAATAAATCAGAAAGTAATTTGCAATTTAATGTGACAATAATGAGATAATTATAATATTTAAGTTAGTGATTATAACAGGATCATCAAACATAGAAAATTTTATTCATGGATAAAATGCCAAACATGGATGGATATTATTAATAATGAAAAAGTATTAAGAGAAATATTTATATTTACTATGAAAACTTACATATTTTTATCACGTGCAGAACTATTTCCTATAACGAAACGAACCGAACGTAGGCTACTTTATTAATTTTAATAAACGATAAATCAAAACATAACTTTATACATTTTGAAAAACAGAATTCTTTGAAATATTACGTTATTCGTAATTAATATATAATA
>NZ_NXGO01000130.1:0-769 GCF_002774925.1 Candidatus Hodgkinia cicadicola | reverse complement strand
ATTTTTTACCACGGGCCAAAAATAGAAGTCAAAATTTTACGAAATTGTAAAAGTGTATGCAGAGTATCGATTTATAAAGACTCTTATTCAAGAAACATATCTTTAGTAATGTGGAAAAATTATTTGTCTCAACACACCTTCCAAATGTCGAATCGTCTTCAAAATATTTTGTAAACTGTGACTGTAAAAACATTGACATACAGTTACCAGTTATGCATATTTTGAAAGACAGGCGTCTGCACATCTTTGGGAACATACATAAACTTACTAACTAGTACTAAATAATCTGTCGTTTAGGTAATATGGTTTTAAATTTAACAAAAAAAATCAATGAAGAAGTTGTTTTAGTGTTTATTGTATAGTTGTCAGCTTTACAATCAATGGAGAAGTTGTTTTAGTGTTTATTGTATAGTTGCCTGCTTTACAATCAATTGAGAAGTTGTTTTAGTGTTTATTATATAGTTGTCTGCTTTACAATCAATGGAGAAGTTGTTTTAGTGTTTATTGTATAGTTGTCTGCTTTACAATCAACGGAGAAGTAGTTTTAGTGTTTATTGTATAGTTGTCTGTTTTACAATCAACGGAGAAGTTGTTTTAGTGTTTATTGGTTTTATAAAATATTTAAACGAACATATAGTGAAAAATTATGTATATTGCATGCTGTTATAACATTTATAGCTTCAAACATAACATTTCTACCTCAACATTTTCTAGGATTAGCTGGAATGCCAAGAAGGAGTATAGATTACATCGAAGCTTATAGCGGTTG
>NZ_NXGO01000129.1:0-770 GCF_002774925.1 Candidatus Hodgkinia cicadicola | reverse complement strand
GCTTACAAAAATAGTCACACTGACCGCGCTAATGTTTCCACAACCGCTAGGGCAACTGATATAAAATGGTGTCTAGTGAAGGCACCTAGCGGGAGAAGTCGGAACTAGCGTTCTACCAACTGCCAGAGAAAAATTCTCGTTACTTTTGTGTCTCCCCTCGTATGAACCTCTTTAACAGTGGATACATTATTCAGTCTACTTTACAATGTTATGTTTCAGCCCCAGGAAGTACAACAGAAACTGTAAGAGTTAAGTAAAGTTGATATTTAACTAAACCTCACCAATACACTCTATACCAAAAAACAGTTTTTATCCTTGTTTCAGTTTAACTTGGTTGTTCATTTTCTTTACATACTAAACATTATATATAAACACGTGTGTGTGTGTGTAAAAAGATTTGTACAAAACACATGTTCTATAACAGAAATATATTTTTTCCAGCTACAGCATTCTCTGGACATAAATGCAAAATATAAAGGATACAAAGTTTTGCCATTTAGGCACAGGAAATGTTATACACTGAAAGTCTACTTCAAGGATTACTATGCTATATTGGGAGTTTCAAAAGATGCCTCAGAAATGGAAATCAAAAGTGCTTACTATAATCTTTCAAAAATATATCATCCTGACAAAAATCATGGATGTCCATCTTCTTCTCATGAATTTAAATGTATTAGAGAAGCTTATGAAGCATTAACAAGTGAAAAGTTAAGAAACTTACACAATAAAAATTTATTAAGCCATAAGAAATCACTGAAAAGCAAAGATCG
>NZ_NXGO01000128.1:0-773 GCF_002774925.1 Candidatus Hodgkinia cicadicola | reverse complement strand
TCCACTAGAAACAGTGTCCTTGAACACACTGCGCTGACCGGTATGGTCTGGTATAGACCCGATAGTTGACACGTAATTGTCTTTCACTGCAAAGTAACAGCATTATGTATGCACACACACACACATTACAGCTGGAATATTCAAGAAACTTGTAGAACATTCTGTATTACGTAACACTTTTTCTGCATTACATAACAATATCTTATATGTAACACACAATAGTAGCATATAAACATCAAAACTAAAGAAGAGCTATGAACAAGAATTTGAAAGATAATAATAAATGGAAGAAGCAATATGGAGCGAAAGGAAGAAATATATTAATTTGCCGATTGAAATATGGCATAAGAAAGGTGAGGAACATGGAAGAGGAGAGGTGATGAGAAAAGTTTTGAAATGAGAATGAGGAAAACATAAAATATTATATTTTTATAACACTTTTATGTAACATTAATAAACATCTACTAAAATACCATATTCACAGAGATTCAATAAAATCTTTAATTCTCATATATCTTTCCTTTTCTAAAAACTGAAAAATCATGCGGTCCAAACCTTCACCCCCTTTTAAAAACGACTCCATATTATAAGCATTTATATTAAGTCGATGATCCGTAATTCGATCTTGATTGAAGTTATATGTACGCATCTTCTCAGAACGACTACTTGATCCTACCTATTAATGATAACAATATTACTGAAAATTTATATTCCAAATCAATTTAAAACTTAAACAAAATTATTATTTTCATAGTCATCAAAATTAAATTTAT
>NZ_NXGO01000127.1:0-776 GCF_002774925.1 Candidatus Hodgkinia cicadicola | reverse complement strand
CAAATGTTCCTAAACAGTTCATACCAGGAATTAAAAAAGGGTTGGAAACAATGTGCGAAAAAGGTTAGTGCAGAAGTTTGTAGTTATTTTGTATTTTTCATTTGATGAAGTTAGAAGTTTACAATCTTGTTTTCTTTATTTACAGGTCTTTTGTCTGGACACAAGATAGCAGGCATAAAGTTTAGATTGATTGACGGTGGTCACAATATTGTTGATTCAAGTGAACTGGCATTCAACATGGCTACCCAAGGAGCGATAAAACAAAGTACAAACTGAATTTCTACATTTACAGACCTCTTTAAACACTTTTGCCAAAACATTTGTACAAGATCATCTGTCTTGTGCTTACAAAACTACATGAGCTCAGAGAAAATAAAAATATAGTGTAGTTGTAGTTTATTTACAATAAATAAATGTGAATACAGGGATCTGCAAAAAGTAAAAATACAGACAGTAAATCGTAATTCATAAAATGTTAATATAATAGTAATCATAAACACATAATAAGTCGTGGTACATTGTACACTATCTTATCAGTCCATAAAAAAAGACTGTATTGCCACATTAGTCCAGCCATAAGAAAGAAAAAACATTATAATGCAACTTTACATCTCAATACAACATAAGCATGTTGCTGTTGTGTAATCATGTAAATTGGTTTCAAAACATACCGTACTGTATTTCATCTTTATAATTTTTGCTTACACTTTTCTCTCTATGCTACTCTATCTCATGCATCTTCATTTATATTGCCCAGCTTTACATCCCTCTTCTTA
>NZ_NXGO01000126.1:0-779 GCF_002774925.1 Candidatus Hodgkinia cicadicola | reverse complement strand
TCATCATCATCTCATCTTCAGCAAGAATTAAACCAAAAATGGTTTGTTGGGGTCCGAAGCAGGTAGACTAGAGCTGGTCACTCCAACACTTCTTCGAACACCCCACACCTCTCTGTCCTTTAAGCTTAGAATTCCTTAGTTGTTTGGCGATGTGGGAGTTATTCATTCAGTTAGGATGTTCCAACCATTATGGCTGATATTGGACAATTCTCAAGTATACTCATAATATTCAGCTCCTGCCATACATTGACATTTCTTTTGCGATCTTGAGGAATTATGTTTATGTTATAATTAGTATAATTTTTAATTTATATTAGCATATTACAATTTATTTTTTCTTTTTTTTTAGAGCTATGCAAAAATCAGGAAAACCATTAAAGGCATTAAAAGCCAGATTGAAAGGCAAAGAAGGCCGTATCCGAGGTAATTTGATGGGCAAGCGTGTTGATTTCTCAGCACGTACTGTCATCACTCCAGATCCTAATCTGGGCATTGATCAAGTAGGAGTTCCACGTTCCATTGCGCAGAACATGACTTTCCCTGAAATTGTGACACCATTCAATATTGACAAGTAAGTAAGAAGATATTATTAAAAACAAGTATTTGTAACAATAATATTAAATGAATTTTTATATTAAAATTATAAAATTGAGAGCCACATAAATTTCATACGATTCATAGATTTGGAATGTTTGAAAACCATTATAATTTATAAAATGTGTAGGTTATATGAATAGCTTGATTTTGATATGAAAATTCAATTTTTGTGTTTCAGAATG
>NZ_NXGO01000143.1:0-52870 GCF_002774925.1 Candidatus Hodgkinia cicadicola | reverse complement strand
TCAAAATTAATACTCATTATTTAACATCCAAATTATTATATCGGTTTCTATTCCCAATTAATATTCTCAATCCCTATCTAAACACAACAACCAACATCTATACAATTTAAAACACTAAAACACATACTAAAACCTTAAATCCTATATATCGACCGTCAACATAAATATAAAGACTTATACTAATCTCTAACACCACCAACACCAATAACATCTAATTGTTTCTACAATCCAAACAAACCAAATCATCAATAAAATCATCAACAAAATCAACCTACTTAAATCCAACAACAACTATACCAACAACTATAAATCTTAAATTATTGAAATCAATCCATGTCAGTGAACTACCAACAAAAGATAGGAATAAAACAACAAAAACACTAACACTTTCAGGTGGCAAAGATTCATCAACTGAACTATTAAAATCAAGATCAAAATGACAATCCGGATTTAACATCAAAATCAACCATAATACTAGATATGAAATTAACTCAGAACACCACCTAACTCTAAAACATAAATGACTCAAAACCATATTAGCCAACATTACTAAGTCCAATTCCCAATCAAAACTCAGCAACCAGAGACGGTTATTACTAATCTGAACAATCAAAAAACTAGGTTCCTTAACAACAAAAAGTGCTCATACCTGTTGTGATAATATTGATTTAACCGGAGAAAGATTACAACAAAATTTAGTGAGTTATACAATGGCTATTTCAAATAACAGAAGATTTTCATTGTTCAAACTAATTAAAACCAACATAATTACATGAATAAATTTAGAACACAGATGTTATATATGCCACAACGATCTAACGAACAGAAATACCTGATATGCTAAGCCAAATTGACGACAAATTCAAAAGAAAATCTCAATCTACCCATCATTACTATGTTTAGATAATTCAAACCGCAACATCCAAAATACCTAAACATTTCATCGACTTCTACACACATGTTTCGCTTCCAAATCGACGGAAATTATAACAACACAACTAAAGAACTATCCAACATCTACAAAGGAATCTACTTCGATCCAATCGTTGGCTTCTGAAACAACAACATCCTGATATCTAAATTAAAATTAATCGTTCTTAACTTATTTCCAATCATCAAAAACCAAGAAAGTATAGATCTCCAAGATATATATGTCGATATAGAATCAAGTTATTATAGAATAAATGCCAATATTGTATATAAAACATACTCGGAATTCAAAGATTTCTACTTCATAAACCAATACTATAAATTCCAATCATTCATAGTAAAAACACCAAAACTATCGAAGTCTGGAACCATAATTCTAAACGGAATCGAAAGAGTTATAACATCACAATTAATAAAACAAACAAAAGTTAAAATACAAAATACCAATAAAACAACCAAGCTAGAACTGAATGTTGAAAACGAATTACCACTTGAAATTAACTTTACTGAGTTAAACTGTAACTTCCACCATAACGATAACACAGTAGATTATTTATCAAAATTAATACACTTAGGGTTAAAACCTATTCACCTATACAAATCGTTATCAAAATTCAATTTAATCTCAATCTTTAAACGAAAATGATGTAAATTAACTTACAACAACAAAAACCAACAACTCTTTAAACATTCGAAACGAAGAAAATTAAGAACAACCAAGCAATTCCAAGTCCTAAACTTAAACAATGGCATCAATAACTATTATATACCTGAAAACCACAACAACAATGTATCAAAAATCAAACAATACCCATTCTCTACCACCTTTGAAAAACAAACCCCCACTCACCCCATCGTTCTATCCTCTCACAGCTTGTTGTCATGAACCATGTCTTTATCCAATTCCGATATTAAAGATTATTCCGAAATAACTCCGAAATTAATAAACAACATAGACCTAGATTTCATCGGAAGAACAATAATAGACAGTATTACTAATATAACATCTAATTACGACAAACTAACAAAACAAGACATGATAATCATCTGAAATAATATCTTAAATCCAAAGTGAAACCACTACTCAGATACAAACCTCCAATATTTAGTTAAAGGAATAGGAGATAAAATAATTGAAACCATAACATCATCATTAATTAATTCATTGAACCCCATACCAATCATTGACATATTGAAAAATCTATTAACATCTAATGAATTACCAAGATCATCTATTCTAAGAACAACCATAGAAAGATTATTTACATCATCAGAATTTTGTCAACCTGTTGATCAAACCAATAGTTTAGCAACTCTATCACAAAAGTACCGATTAAACCATAATGTTATAGATAACAAAACTGCCATTGAAAGATCCACAAGAGATGTTCATCGATGACATATTGATAAAATTTGTCCAATTGATTCACCTGAAGGTGAAAACATCGGCTTAGCTTTATCTTTAGCTACAAATTCAAGTGTTGATATTAATGGACTTATTATTACTCCCTACTATGTAACAAAAAACAACCTAATATCGAATAAAGTAATCTATCTTAACCACTATGAAAAAATAACACATAATATATCTACCAACAAACAAATACTAAACAACAAACCATCATGATTACTAAATAATTTAAATCCTTATAAATCAACAAACATCCGTCTCAAACCAATATCAAACAATCAGTTCTTTTCACAAGCAGTCAACTTAATACCCTTTTTAAACCACAACGACCCAACAAGAGCATTAATGGCAGCAAACATGTTAAAACAAGCGGTCCCATTACCGTTTCCCAAACCTCCATTGATTGGTACTGGTGAAGAAGAAAATATTATCCGATGTTCAAATCACAACATAGTAGCAAAATCCGATTGTGTTGTGGTTAGTGCTGATTCAATAAGAGTTATAGTCTATGACTTTAATAAAAAAACATATATTACCTACCCATTAACCCCTTCTAAACAAACCAACCAAGGATCTTGTTTCAGACACCGTTGTGTTGTCACACCGTTGCAACACGTTAAATCTGGAACCTGTTTAGCAGAATGTCAATCAAGTTCTCATGGTGAACTCAGTTTAGGAACAAATCTCCTCGTTGCATTTGCATGTTGGAACGGATTTAACTACGAGGATTCAATCCTACTTTCAGAACATGTTGTATCAAGAAATATCTTCAACTCTATACATATTATCGAACTCGAAACAAACGTTCATGAAACCCCAAATGGAAAAGAAATCTTAACCAATAAATTAAAACGACCACAAAAACATCTATTAAATTTATCACATAACGGCATTATTAACAAAGGAAGTATTGTATTCCCAAACGATGTTCTTGTTGGTAAATTAACACCATCGGATAACACAACATCAGATAATCCCACCCCAACCTCACCGAAAACAA
This sequence comes from Candidatus Hodgkinia cicadicola, assembly GCF_002774925.1. Lineage (NCBI taxonomy): Bacteria > Pseudomonadati > Pseudomonadota > Alphaproteobacteria > Hyphomicrobiales > Candidatus Hodgkinia > Candidatus Hodgkinia cicadicola. The sequence continues at coordinate 49,529 of NZ_NXGO01000143.1, read as the reverse complement.
ATAAACTTAAATATATTGATACATCTCTTAAAGTTACTGAAATACCAGATTCCGCATGTGTTATAGACGTAATTGATTCATTTGATATTAAACCACCAATCAACAAATACATCGAAGAGATTAGATTAATACAAAAAACTTACATCCGAAGACTTCTGGCTATAAGTCCTAACCTAAACACAACAATAAATGCTTTGAACTCTGACAACAAACCCATCACTTCCGATATAAACATCAAAAACAATTTAAACACAATAACCAAGGCTTACAACGTTGCATTTAACAGACTACTTAAAAAACACATAAATGACACCAACCGTTGCATAACATGTTCAACAAGATCAGAATCTTCAGTCATACGTCATATTAAGATAAAATTATTAATCCGAAGACAAATTCAAGTAGGTGATAAGGTATGTGGACGACATGGCAACAAAGGTGTGATATCGAGAATAGTTCAAAAACAAGATATGCCATACATGGCTGATGGAACACCGATTGACATAATAATTAACCCATTAAGCATGCCATCTAGAATGAACTTAGGTCAAATATTAGAAACCGAACTAGGTCTGATAAGCTTTAAACTCGGAACTGAATTTAAAAACCTAACAAACTTATACAACCTTGATGTAAATAAGACTGAAATTATCAACTTAATCCATCAAAATCTCATTGAAATGTATCCGTACACAAACATTAACTCCAACGACCACAGTACAATACTACGTTTGGCAAACGAAATGTCAGATGGTATAAGATTTACTTGTCCGTCCTTCTCAAACACAAATAATGATCAAATAAACGAACTATACAAACGTGCAAACATTAACAACCCATCTCCGAAGCTTCAATTATACAACGGGTTAACAGGATTGCCGTTCGATCAAAAGACTCTAGTCGGAATTATCTATATCCTAAAATTGGATCACATGATAGATGACAAAATCCATGCCAGATCAACAGGTCCTTACACAATTGTTACTCAACAACCACTAAAGGGAAAAGCCAACAAAGGTGGACAAAGGCTGGGTGAGATGGAAGTATGAGCACTACAAAGCTATGGTGTTGCTAATATAATAAAAGAAGCATTTACTATTAAAAGTGACGACATAAAAGCAAGAAAATCACTACATCACAAAATTCTAAGTAATAAAGCTGGTAACTTAAAGTTAAAAACAACATGACCCGAAAGCTTATTAGTTCTAATAAAAGAACTGTTTTCGATTTGTATTAAACTTGAATTTAACTCCTAATTAAACATAACATGATAGATGGTTTTGTTAGTCCCTTATCAAGCAGTGAACAAGTAAACAGTTTTAAAATCAGCTTAATATCACCAGAAACAATACTATCATGATCTTATGGTGAAGTTTCAAAACCAAATCTTTTCGATATAAAAACGAATAAACCATTGATTGATGGATTATTATGTCCAAAAATATTCGGTTCTAATGAAAAAGAAAACCACCAACGTTCGACCTCCTTTTTAGATACTAATAAGGAACACAAGGTTTGTAACAACCAATTTGATCCAAATAAACATCTATCACGATCCAGATTTGGTCATATCTCTTTATTCCATCCAGTAGTTCATACTTGATATCACAAAACAACCACTCTATTAATAAAATCATTGACCGAACTCCCAACCTCCGTTATCAAAGGAATAATTAACTGTGAACTGCATATTGTAAACACAAATAAAATCGAAGGTATTACCAAAGGTCAAATTATAAACACCAAACAATTAGAAGAAATCTGAAACAGAATAAACTGAAGTGAAATTTGTCTAGGCGGTAATGCTATCCGTTATCTGATATCAAAATCAAACCTAAACCAACTAAGAGATAAATACACTAAAGCTATTAAAAATCCAAACCTCAATTCAAAACAGGCCAATGATAACCTCAAGATTATAAACTGACTAAACACCAATAGAATTAACCCAAAATGAATTATACTCGACATTTTACCCGTTCTACCATTAAGCTTAAGACCAATTATTACCATCGACGATAACACGGTTGCAAGTTCCGACCTAAATGACCTTTATAAACAAGTTCTGATAGCTAATAATTCAATGGAACATCTTATTAATAACACCAAATTAGGTATAAAAACCAACCATCTAAGTTATCTAGATGAAGTTAAACATCTCCAAACAACAGTAGATGCATTAATAGATGGATCAGGCCAACAATGAAGTAAACACAACTATAACAACACAGCGTTGAAGTCTTTCACCGATATCCTTAAAGGTAAGACTGGTAGATTCAGAAAGACCATCCTAGGTAAAAGGGTAGATTATTCAGGTAGAAGTGTAATAGTACCAGGTCCCGAACTAAAGATCAATGAATTCGGATTACCAATAGCCATTGCACTCGAATTATTCAAACCGTTCATTTGTTCAAAGTTAATGTTAAATTTCAAGTTAAAATCAATAAGAGAAGCGGAATCTATGATAAAAGAAGATAAAGTGACAACAAATCTATTACATGAAGTTATAAATTTCTATCCAATGATATTAAACCGAGCACCAACGTTGCATAAACTCAGCATCCAAGCATTCTATGCAAAACTAACGAATATAAAAGCCATTAGAATTCATCCATTGGTATGTTCTGGTTTCAACGCTGACTTCGATGGTGATCAAATGGCAATCCATGTTCCTTTAACCATTTCAGCAATAACAGAAGCAACAGCTCTGATGATTTCAACCCAAAACATATTCCATCCATCAAACGGTGAAGCAACATTGATCCCAACCCAAGAAATTGTAATGGGATTGTACTACATGTCCTTAGTATCCAACAAAAGTACACCATTAGTATTAACATCATATTCCGAAGTACATAAAGTTCTATTATCAAGGAATACAAGTTTACATGATAAAATAAAGTTTACCGTTAACATTAACAACAAAATCAAACACATAACAACGACCATGGGTAGACTTCTAATAACTGAAATAATACCAAAAGAACTAGATTTTATATACACTACTGGTATGCCAGAACTAACTAAGACCAAAATAAGTGACTTAATCGAAGCTGCATTTAAAACATGTAACAAACATGATGCACTTAAATTATGTGAAACTTTGATGAAGATGGGATTCAAATATTCCAGTTTATCAGGTATTTCATTATCAAGTCATGACCTAACACTAAAATCCAAATCTGAAATAATTAAGAAATATAAAAAACATCCCAATCTTGTTATTACTAATACCTCTAAAACATCTACTTCCGAATACAAATCAAAAGTCTATAAAATATCGAACAACATCCTTACCACGTTGAGCTCCAACGTTGAAACATACTTAAACGATATTAACAACCGCTTTAATCCCATGCAAATAATGGTTAATTCCGGAGCTCGTGGAACCCTATCACAGACAAAACAATTAATGGGAGCAAGAGGTTATACAACAGATCCTGATGGAAATCAATCCAAGATCCCAATATTATCATCCTATAATGATGGTTTATCCCTAAACGATTTCTTATCACTAACATTTGAAGCCAGAAAAGGATTAGTTGATACAGTATTAAACACATCAAGTTCAGGTTATCTAACTAGAAAACTAGTTGAATCAACTAGAGATTATATTATTAACACATATGACTGTAAAACAAACAAAGGTATATTAGTTAACTCCCAATTGGATCATAACATAATTAAACAAAGTTTGATAGGCCGAACATCGTTAAATACTATTAAAATAGGAAACAAAACTATAATCGAAAAGAATGAATTAATTACAGATAACAATATACAACACATACTGTTTGCTTGTAATAATGGAATTTATATTAGATCACCAATAACATGTACATCAAAAACAGGAATATGTGTATTGTGTTACGGTCTTGATCTAAATTATAAAAAAATCTCCAATATCGGAACCACCGTTGGTATTTTAGCAGCTCAATCAATTAGTGAACCCGGAACCCAATTAACATTAAGAACATTTCACGGACAAAACACCCTAACAGATCGAAATGAAACAACCTCAACAAACGAAATACCAGGAATAGCTCCCTGCTCTGGTCAAGTTAACATATCTAACTTAGCATGTGTTTATACTTCATTCGGTGACGTAATTTCAACTACCCACAACTGTTCAATAGCTATTTATCAAAACACAAGGAAAGTATGATCAACAAAAATACCAAGAGGTTACATCATCTTGATCCGAAATGGTGAACATATTGATAAAGATAAACTAATATATTTAAAACATCCATATCCGGTATCCTATTTATCATTGGCCGTTGGTTTATTAACAGTTAAAGATGCCATTTATTATATTAACACCAAAAAACCAATTGATATTATTACTAACACCCCAACCGATAATCTCCATTTCAACACTTCAAAAATTCAACCAATAATATGTTTAGTAGTTAAAAATATTAAGCTTAAATGAACCTGTAAAACCAACATTGAATTAGCATTAAAAACAGGTCAAACTATAAACATATTTGACATTATAACCAAATCCAACGTCCACAACGAAATAAGCATACCTTATGACAATGAAGAAAAATTAGATAAACTGAACAAACTATTTGATAGTAATCTCAGTTCTGATACTTCATTGATAATACCAACAACAGGTATTTTAAAACTCGGACATAAAACCAACAATACTATAACATATATATTAGAACCTAACGACTGTTGTAACCACCCACAAATATATGAAGTTATTAATTATCAAGGATTACCAACATTTGCCAATAGAACTGGTAGAAATATATATCGTGGACAGATACTCATATCCGGTGAAATCGATCTTAACCAATTCATTATTAACTTCGGATTTGATCGATTAATAGAATATTTTATCAACAAAATTCAAACCATATATACCACCCAAGGTATTAATATTAACAACAAACACATAGAGGTTGTACTAGCAAAAATGACCGAAACAGCAGTGGTTATCAAGACCGGTCTAACACCAGATGAGAACAACAAAGTGTTATGAAAAAAATTGGAACTATCGAACCACATAAATGGAAATACTACAAAAGAACAAACAACATACGAACGATGTATTACAGGAACAACAAAACTTTGTGAAAACAGACTCCCATTACTATCATCTATAGCCTTTCAAGGATCAGCTAAAAAGATAGCACTAGCCGCTATCCAAAACATAACCAAACCAATATCAAGTATAAGCGATTGTATATTACTAGGTAAAACAGCTAACATCGGACCACATTACTCATCTGTTTAAAGTTTAATCTGTAATCTCAATATCAAAATCTTTTACTCCATCATCATATCATCCTAAACCTATCTCCAATCTATTAATTACAACAAACCAACATAATCTTTCCCAATCTAAACTAATAACAACGAATAATCTGTTTCAAAATACCAACTCAATTTATTAACCATAGCCAATCATTTCATCAAACAACTATGAACCTATACTAAACAATAATTTACATACTAGCAACAAAATAACGACCAAAATCATAACCATCATTATTAAATATTTCTACAACATCGTTTAACCCAAATCCAAACAAAATTTCAAACATCCAACCTTATATTAATTAAAAATCACAGGATTGTTCCAGTCTAAAGTTTATGTTTATCCCTAACTATTAAACACTAAAACCAACACGAATCAACATATTTTACAACAAAATATTAGACAATATTTATACCTCTGACAGATTACTAAACCAAAACCAAACTTCATTTACCAAGAACACAGCTACATTTACCAATGTTATATTTCCCATCCACATTAGTTCAAATAAACACCAAATATTAACAGAATTAAAACTTAAACCTAACCATCAATCAACGATGAAAGTAATAATCAAACGAGTAATCACGTTTAACTCACAACAAAGTTTTCCGATTACTTAGTATCCAACCAACTATTATTAACAATAACATCTCTTACCAATAGCAACAAATTAACTCCAACAATCCGATCTATACATCTCCATTCTGTTCATCTAACTTCATTACTAATGTATTCCATCCATTTAAAAATATTTTAACACCAACCACCAAACAAATAATGGTTCCTATACAAAATCAAAACAATATTAACCCAAACCCATCACCACTTATCATCAACACATCTACATCTAATCAAATATCATTATAACTACTACCAACGATTAGATTAATACCAAATCCCCATTAAACTGAATGACAAACATAATAAATCTATAACTAACAACGTTTACAACCCACCATAAAACCAACCACAACAACACATTGACCATGTGAACCGTTTATTAACACAACCTCATCGGATCAGAATGTTGTTACATCTTATTCCAAATTATATATAAACCTATTACTTCAAGTACATTTTTCTCTTACAAACACCCATCTGAAACAAAAACATCCAAACCATCTACCTTAATGGTAATAATCCCAATCTCTAAACAATTCCAACCTCCAAACCATTTAATCAAACAACATTGACTACCGAATACTACTTCTCTCAATTGATTAAAACTTACAACAATCGAATACCTATTAATTTTAGAAAAACCAACAACATCGTTGTTAACTAAAATCAGCATTTATACAATTAAATAAACATCATACCAAGAAATAATTCCAGATCAATGATATATATTTAAAACCAAAGCCATTACCAACCCAGAATAATCTAATCATGATAAATAAGTTACCAGTTTCTCAAAGTATATTGTTTAACTACTCTATGTTATTGCTAACCAAATCAATAATAAGATATTTATCTAATCCAACCATCATAAGATCTAATTAATAACCATTATAAAGTATTACAACAAAAAATCAGATATAAAATAGGTAATTACTAATAATAATTCTTAAAATTAAATCCTCCCTATAACATCGAAATAACTAATAAATTAACTAACCCATTTAGACCAAAATTCCACTACAACATTTATCAATGTTTATAATTCATAAATCTTATTATATCTTCTAATACAAATAAACTTGTGTTAATCCAAACATAACTAAACTTTATTAAACCAAATCATACAATACGGTTGTCTTAAATAACAAGTAATAACTCCAACATTTTGTTAAAGGAACTAAAAAATCATAATTATATCAAAAGAGGAATATCCTTATGTGTCTGTGGTGGTGGTAAAGCAAAAACAAGTACATGCATCGGAATTATAACTCGAATCCAATCTTATGGTTTAGCATTAGCAATTATCTGATGAGCTAAATTCAAATGATATTCAAATGAAAGAAAACTTGGAATCATGCCAACAAACAATGGTCTATTAAAACTAAACATCTGACCGATTAATAAAAGTTGGTGTTTAATTAACCGAACAATTGGCAATCCGGTTTGCTCATGAGTATTCTTCGACGAACTTGCCATTCTGTTAAGCTCACCAACATTACTAAAAATTATTTACCGACTAAGACCACCAAATCAAAATGTTATCAGCACAAGTCGAAAACAAATCGCCTCCATTAGTACGATAAACACCATATGTAAAAAACACCACATCGATCTTGGCATCTATGCCCAACCAGGATTAGAATATTAATAATTACATATAACCAATCTTCCCAAATCAAACCTATCATCTATTAAATAACCTAAAGATCAAACCAACGAAGTAATTGAATATTACATCAAAATTTAATTCAAATTATATCTCAAAAATACCAACAAAATCACACTTCAATCATCCTAACAACCTATTGATTACCACTACCACCTCAATAACACATCATCTTACATCCCATTCACACATTCCTATTCCTATCATCTGATTACCACACCCATCAACATACCATTATTCAACCCCTTTTAATCAAGTATTTATAGATCCTAAATATTCAACCTAATCTTCAAGTTATCGTAGACAACCATATTCTTAACTATCAACCTAATTAATATTTACAAACAATACATGTTTGATCCATTTAAACCCAACACAACGAATAAATCACCAACAACTAACAACCTGATACTACCTTTTGATGGAATTTATATTCAATAATAACCCAAATATATTATTTACAACATATAGACATATAAAAGAAACAACAACAACATACTAAATATCCAACCCACATACATCAAAATTCACACAAATAACCAACACCTATCTGCTTCAACACTTTTGTTTCTAAACCAAACATCCCATCTGAATAATATTTCCACCACATAATAACCGATATATACCTCTACATTTTGTTTCTGTTTTAACTAGTTCAACGTTTAGTACCTTTTTCTTAACAAACGGAATTAAATAAACATCAAGTAAACCTTCAAACGATTATCAATCACAATATCACTTAAAATAATAGTAAGATATTATAACAAATCCACGATAAACCCATACATGACAGAATAGTACATCACGTTTAAGGTCTGAAGTAATTTTAAATCCCTGAACTATTTAATGAATTATTAACCGATTCTAACAACACTACAACATCCACCATAGATCTATTCCCCTTTCGATATCAAAATTATCTAATTACAAACACTTATATCATCCTCTTAAAATTAAACGGTATTAACTTAAATCCCTTCAAACAACTATTTCTCACTACTCATATGAACATAATAAATCAATCAATTCTATAGATATAATTGTATTATAAAATCTACAGATCTATTCATGATAAACAACAACAAAATTTATACTAATATATTTAACAACAAAATCCAAGATTTTAATCGATATAAATCACTAACAATTACACTAATTTGTAAATAATCCAACACCTCTTAGTTCTTAAATGTAATTAATTCTAACCATGATTTATCCAAAACACTTAAGATAAACATCTACCAAATTCAACTCTATGTTGTATCACCTAGTGGTTTTAACCTATATTTCAAACATTCCCATTATGTTTAATACTTATCAGGTTGTATACACTTAAAACTTAGATATTATCGTTGTAGCAACAAGAATATACATTTATTTTCACTTCAAACATAAAATTCAAACCAATAGACCATGGACGTTGTTTTCGTTGTTATAATAAAAGTGTTACAGTTTTCCGATCAGTGTTAAATTCCGTTGATCCAACTCTCCGTAAATGATTTAAATCAATTATTATTACTATTAGTATTCAAACATGCATATCAAACAAATCATCCATCTATTAAATCACATCAATAACAATATCTAAATAAAACATCGAAACCTGTCTTAATTCTCCTAATGAAACAAACCAATATAACAACCCTTGAATAAAACAACAAATAAACCTTAAAACATAAAACAAACTATCCAAGATTAAACCATTCTTCTAATAATAAGTATTTGATTTAGTAATTAAACAAACCAAAATTAGTAAACAAACGAAAATGTGTATTGTCATACGAGATTAATAAACCTTTAATTTCTATTTAATCTTGGTCGTTGTTCTTCATTAAACAGATGTTATAATCACAAAATTTTATTAGATTTATATTATTAACATCAAACATATAGGTGTTTGAAGAAGTAATGGCATACAATTACACGAATTTAATGGTCCTAACATATATACTTTCAAGAAAATTAGTAGTGTTATACAGAATAATAAATTTCTAATGAATCCCAATTCTTGTTTAATTCACAACTTATTAACAATTAACCAAATATTACCATACCAAACACAAACGACCACACTAACAACAAGCTAACAAATTTGAATCTAGAACTTAAACATTATAAGAATCTTAAAACAATTGATAAACACATTAATAAGATTATTACCTTGAATGACATGATACTTAATTCAAAACTCTATGATGTGTACCGATCTCTATATATATATTCTATCGAAATAATCTCTAAGTAAACGAATTATTTAATAACTTTGTTCTCAATGTAAACAAGTTTTTAATCCAAAGATGAATAAATATTATAAGTTATCACTTCGTTTCCCTATCCAAGGACCAATTCTCATAAATAACAGAATTGAAATTAAACCCCACTCACATTTTGTCTAAATGTTAAATAGAATTATATATATTTCTCCAACGTTCAAACGGACTAACAACACAGACATAAAAACCACAACATTCATGATGAATTAACGATTACTAATGATTTCGTTGTTAAATGTAACATTTGGAAAACATATGAGTTGTTGTTTGTTGTAAACCCTACTTTCATGTTATTTCCAACGTTAATTAAAATGTAATAGCATAGTATTTAATGACATATAACTTTATCTGTAGTAATTATTAAACTGAGGATATTTAACATCTCACCAATCCAGATGATATCGAGTTTATAAGAACTCAATAAATTGCAATAATAGTATCAACCATACATCTTATTACGTAAATGTCAACGATAAATCAAATTTCTGATGTCATTATTAGCAGTTTTGTATGTGATTTTCAATAGTATACAAGGTTTTAAACATATACCACATAGTTAATGACCATTAGTGTTAGAAATTATAAATCTTATATCAAACACATGTTTAACCCATTTATCAAACCAAAAGATTTTATATACATCTATTTATAAGAAAACTAAATCATCTGTTCATATTTATCTCCTTGAGTAGTCAATGGAATTAATAAAGCAAACGTGATACATGACCAAAGTTTATCCGAAAACATAACCTGTCATAGAATAAAAACATAAATAACGAATTAAAATTAACACATATTAATAAAAGATTACAAAAACCCGTCCATAACAAACTTCGATATTAATCCCAACGAAATAATGTAATTATTTAAAGATTTTACAAATAAATCACCACTTCATCATAAATAACTACCTTTAATAACAATTAAATTAACCCTACCAAATGACATTCATGTTTTGGTATTTAACATCCTACCCCGTTCCAACAATCTGTTCCATAATTCTCATTAAAACTTTATTTAATCCATAACAAGCCAGTTGTTAATGTTCTTAAGCAAACAAGTTAACCTTAAATCTTCTGAAATCATTAACATTAGCCGTTAGATATAAATCCCATGAATACTTTTATCCAACAAATTAAACATTCGATACAACATTTCAAACACCAACTTCCATCGTTTAATTCAATTTATTCCATACCAGATATATGGATTCAAACATACGACAAATATCTCTCGTATAATTCTATAAAATTATAAATATAACATGAAAACAAAACTATCACGTTTTAGTTAATTCTAAACATTTTCCACCAAACAATAAACATCTTCTAATAAATCCCAAATCTTATAATAATAATAAACACTTTTATTAAAATAACAACAACAAAATAACACATTTCTCCTATTATGTTCTATTAAAACGGACAACGTTGTTCTATTATCTATATATTAACACATCTTTAACCGAAACAACTAAATACCTCAACGATAATAAATGATATTTGTTAATAAAATCTACAATGTGTTAAATCGTCCAAAACAACCCATAACCTGTCCAAACTTAAGATTTATGTCCAATCATCCACATTATTTCCATTTATTCCCTTTAGCTACTAACTAACTATATATTTCATAAAACCAAGATCTATACATGTAAATTAACTCAAATCCCTATCTAATCCATCTATTACAAAACACAACCAACATACCTACAAATATCTAATAACAATGAGTATACCTGTTGTTCCTTGATTTATAACCTCTATCAATCGTACATGAGATTAACAAATTAAACACACTATTAACATTATTACCATGTCTGGTTATCTCTAAAACACATAGGCCAAACGACCAACCTCCCAACATATACTCCCATTACTAATTGCTAATAACACATCCACATCTTCGATCACAGATAACATTATAAACTATAGATGGATCCAACGTAATTTGTATTACATCACGACATATTAATTGTTATTCTCATAAATTAATCATAATACGAATCTAATATCTCCAACATTGTGTTGATAGGTAAAGAATTAATTCAGTTCAAATATAACCATTGTATCCTAAATATTAATCAATATAAACCAAGTAACTTCAAACAAAGAATTCTAAATCTACATCTCAATTAACAACAAACCAACATAATACCCACTACATATCCCATATTATCCAAAACAATTAACACACTCATGAATTCCTAATCCAATCACTCGCTTATCACATACCAAACACCACTTCAAACAAAGTAACAACTAAATTATAAACTTATCTCCTTGACAACAAATTGAATTAACTTACTAAAACTTATATACTATTTCATCATTGGTTTTCCTTGATTTTAACTATAAACACAACATCCATTAGTTAAACAACACCCAACAACATCTTAACCGATGTATTCTTTGTTCCCTTTTTAAAATAAGTCTAAGCTACAACTTAGTTCAAGTCAATAATGCTCTATGGTTATCTAATTATTTCATGTTCATTCATCCATGTTTTATTCTCCATATTAAGTTATAATCAACCATCTCCTACCCTTTGTAATCAAAGACCCCTCCCTATAATAACCATTACCTCCAATACATCCATACCTGTTTTGTTTCTATACTAATCTTTACCTAATAGAGTAATAATTCTACTTTCTATTAAACACATCTCTTAATTTAACTACCAAATTAACAGCATATTATTATAACCCTATTCCCATAAGAACTAAACATAAACTCCTATCATATTTAATACATTCTAACAACAAAATCAATCATTCTATCCATTAAATACAAATTTAATCTATTAAACCACTCTATCCAATTGTTCTATGTCCAACACCCATATTCCACCTAAATCCATGTTGCCAAGACACCATTAAATCTAAACACTACCAACATAGAATACCAACACATATCCTAATTAATACAACATATAATTATTTACCTATCAATTTACCTAAAATTTATATATTTTCAATTAACTTTGTTGTTCAATTAACTGCAGATATTTGTACACTAATTTTAACTACTATTAATACTTTCAAAAATTTATATAAACTTATCCCAATTAAATTGTTCAATTAATTATAAATGTTAACGTTATTAAACATACAACAGAAAATTGATTTATTAATAGATCTGTTATGTTACTTTTTACTCGAAGAAATGAGTTTAAATTAGAATTAAGACAACCAATTAAAATCAATATTCATCGATAAAACAATCAAACGAATTAAACAGACCATTGATAGTTATCCATGATAATCAGATACGTAAAACAAACAAACAAGTGATAAAACCGTTATTGTTTCTTCTTTAATATAATAAATGGATAAAATATACTCACAAATCAATATAAAATCAACATTGTTAGAGTTCGGTAACAGTTATTGCTCAATCCACAGTAAATATTATCTTCTAACCCCCAAAACATTTAATCATTTGTTTTCTTATTATTTATTAAGATATATTTGTACTGTACCAACATCATATTCGTTTTTTCTAATTATATATTAATAATCAACAGTTAATGTTTAATTATTCATTAGAAAATAATCTGTTAAACATTGGATAATCAGATATTAAACATCCAAACATTTATAATTTAAACTGTTTATTCAAACCAACATCAACATGTTTATCATTTCCTGTTAATTTTAAACCAGCTAATTCCTAACAACATGGCAGGATAATTTCATAGAATTTAGTATAAAACAGATTAAACTTATTTTAAATATTCAGGATTATTAAACAAAATTGTAGTATATTACTCAATAGCAAGTGTTATTAACTTAGAATCAACGTTTATTACTTATTATCCGTTAATATAATAGAATTAATTAAATTAATCAAAGTTAAATATTAATTCAATGTGGTTAACGATAACAATTATATTAAGTCCATGAAAGATTTGAAGTGAATTCCAATTGATTTATTATTTCAACTTATCTATAATAACTCCTAAATAATAACCACGATGTGACTTAATTACATATTTTATAACAAAACTCAACATCCTCTTAAACCAATATTCATCAGATTTTTATCTCAGATTATTCTTAAATCAATTTATATTAACATTAAAAACACCAAATATAACTCAAGATAAATGTATGTGGTTGCCAACCAACAATCCGTCTCATATCATCGGAAAACTGATATTACAATACATTTCCTGTTAAATGAATTCCTATTCTAGATATTTATAACAACCTCCGATATTAATGCTATTAAAACTTTATTAAAGCTGTAAATATAAACTATAAATTTATATCCAAAATTCAAGTGAATAACACAAATGTTGTCAATATGGTCATTTTGTTGCGATTAATTTAATACATTTACGATAGAACATAAACTTCATCAATTGTATTTATACTTTAACCAAACACACAACAACTAATAAAACCAAAACCAACATCAACCTACATACCGATTATGCTTAATATCTTAAAGAATACATAAATATCTTAATTATAAAACATTAAAAACATCCAGTACTAACAACATCGAACGTTTGGTATGTTGGCTTTTTTATCATAGATTTAATTAATATTATTACCATTGAATGTTAAAAATTGTTTGATTATTTAATCGAAATCTCTATTGATGATCAGTTATAAACATATAAATTCATTTTAAAAAATAGTTAATCAATACTGGTGATTAAAACCAACCTCCATTAACATTGTCGGTGATATAAACATGTCAACATCGAGTTGTCGAATTTAACACAAGCAACGAATCTCTAACTCATTATAAATAGGCCAACATGTTGTTAACATTTTGTTTAACTTAATCCTGTTTGAGTCTTCATATCGATTATAAACAACGACCATGAACATTATTAAAATCTATCCAATAAATAAATTTACTTACCAAAGTACCATGACAATTTAATACCTTTAAATGAACATCGATTCGGTTGCTAACAAACAAACACATAAACCGTAAACACTATCGAAATAATATCTAACTAAGAAAATGGCTTAAACTAATTGTTACTTTGTTGAAATGTAGATAATTACCAAGAAATTTAACAACAAAAGTAATACCTATTATAATTACCATAGCCACAGAATTAAGTATTATTTAGAGATCCCGATGTTAACGTTATATCGGTTTATTAATAACTAATTCCAAATACAACATGGTATTCATTTCTATCAAGTCTTAATATTTAACAATAATTCCTAATTAAACATGACAAACAACAAAATTTATACCAACATTTACTCTAAAATAATAATATAAATCTAGTATATTTACTTAAAAAAGGGATAACAAATTGTTTTAAATAACAACGTTGTATTTGGTCGTATCACATTAAAACATACAAATAATTACAGGTATAATTTAAACTGACAATAGCACTTATATAAATTACAAAATTTGTTTAGTAATTATGACTAGATTTTGGTGTTGTTATTAATACCCCATATTCTTGGTTTATCAAAGAAGATTATCAGAACGTTGTATTTCCATATAATTAAATTAAAGACTAACATCCCGATAGTATATCACTTATACGAAAAATATTTAATATAAGAATTTAACAAACATGTTAATACTATGAAAATACTATTACCCTTAAGGTATAGATCTTTACAGATTTTTATGTTATCAATCATGGATTTTGGTATTCTCGTTAAACATTTATTGAAAGTATTCAACAGCTTTATAAACAGTATAAATTAAACCTGAATTATAAAACCTACACAAAGGTTATGTTAAAGTTTATGTGGGTTTTGACCGTAAATGTTGTAAAATATCAACTGTTTTAACTTCACTAAATATTCTAATAACAAACTATCAACGATATAAACATGTTCCATTCAAACGTTCAAACAAGCCGAACACTAGTCATCATCGAACAGATAATTGATTGTACCAAGGTTGCATACACAAACAACAAGTTCTCATAGTTGCCAACAATGACTAATCAAGAATTAACAAAAGCCATAACCAACGTTATTATCTAAGATCAAGAACCAAGAAACAACAGATATAAAAGATTCAACAATGGTTGATACGTTTCCCTTAATTACTTTAGAATAATTCAATTAAACATTTAATAATATTATGTAATTTGAATACGTATTAATTCAAACAAAACGTTTATATCTTAACCTACTAATATGGATACAACCGGTTTATCATCTGTACGATGTAAGTAATTCTTTACTGGAATGATTGACATTAGTATGAGTGAAATAATTATTAATCTGATAGTGGAAATAATTCAAAGGATAGAAAGTAAGATGTTAACAGCACTAACAAAATGTTGAGTTGATTTACTGTAAATAAGACAACATCTTGACAAGGTGATGTATGGGATTAATTGGATTGATCATCTTGTTATTAAACAACATGTGAGGTTGGTAACAACGTTTGAGGAAGAATGTGGTTATGATTTTGTTCCGAGTTCAGCAATTATATGTGTTTTGGGTCATATTGATCATGGTAAAACTAGTTTGATAGATAGTATAACTTATAAGAAAATGACATCTTATGAATCAGGTTTTATTACCCAACGAATTAGAGTAAGTACATTCAAACATAAAGGAACGAGATTGACATTTATAGATACACCCGGACATTCCCTGTTTAGTGAAGTACGTTTGAATTGTTTACATGTTTCTAATATATCGATGCTGGTTGTATCACTTCAGGAAGGACCAAGAACCCAAACAATTGAAAGTGCAAAACAAATTAATCAACTTGGTTTACCCGTTTTAATAGTATATAATAAACTTGATTGTAAACCATCGAAAACAGAAGAGAATACTATAAAAACAAGACTTGAATTAACCAAAGTTGGAATAGTTCCTGAAATAACTGGTGGTAATGCTATTGAAGTTCAAGTTTCAGCCAAATCAAATGAAAACATCAAGCAATTGTTGGATGTATTATGTTCAATGATAGATAAACTTAGATTAAAAAGTAACATAAGTTCATCGTCTATTGGTATAGTTATAGATGTCAAGTTAACTAAAGGATTAAGACCAATTGTTAATGTATTAGTTTCTCAGGGAATATTAAAATGTGGACAAGTTGTAACGTTTGGAACCAATGCTTTTAGTATTTATTTCGAACGTGATATCCAATTTGTTACAGCAGTTTGTACAACCGAACTAATTGGGTTACCGATTAATATTCAACCAGGTCAATATATTAATAGTAATCAATATGGTTTAATGAAGATTAAACGGTCAAACGTTGCTTTTTCCCAACAAAATGGTTGTTTAATTAAAAAGACCAATGTAATAATTAAAGCTGATTCGTTTTCTAGTCTTAACGGAATTATACATTTGACTAATGAATTGAAATTAACACCTATTTGAACAGGTATCGGTCATATCAGTCTAGCAAACGTTTCTCTTGCGTTAGCAACAAAGTCAGTTTTAATAGCATTTAATGTTAAAGTAATAACTAATGTCAAACGTATTGCCAAACAATCAAATGTTATTATATTGAGCTCGGAATTAATATATGAACTTGTAGAATGGTTAAGAGATTTAATAACAAGACGGCAGATGGTACAGACAGTTGCTCAAGTTGAAAAGATATTTCAATCAAAATGAGATACAATTTATGGTGCTAAGTTGGTTTATGGTGAGGTTTTTGTTGATCAACGGCTTGTAATTATTCGTCAAGAACAACTGCTATTTACGATTCGAATTAAAACATTAAAACGGTTTTGTTCAACAGTTAAACTTTTTAGTGAAGTCAATCAACTATTTGGATTTGTTATTCATGAGAAAAAAGATATTAAATTGAATGATAAATTAGCATACCAAATATTATAACATTTTGGTTATCATTATCCACACCGATTATTCCACATATTATTATAAGATCACCGTTTATGGATTACCATTTTAATAAATAACAACATTTTAACAATATTAAGACATAGTGATTCAATTTATAAAAAGGAGATCGGACACCAATCGTTGTTACCATAATATGGATTAATAAAAGTATTGATTTCAGAGATTATTAACAAGCCGATCCTAATTATAGAAGTACAACATCCCAATTCAAGATCGGGGATATTTAAACAACAAAAAGTACTAAATAAAACGGGACAACATTGTAGCGATTATATCGGACAGACCATGTGATTGAATATTACCGATCTTTATAGAAGTTAGTTAAAATGGATGATGGAAATAAATCTATCAAAACAAATCAATTAATACTTATCAAAAATACTTTATGATTAACAGCAATTATGAATTTAGTTTCAAATACATCATTTATAATGTCTAATTCTGAGTAATATTAATACATTTACAAGATCCATGTACCAAGTTTTGTAATCTCGTTTGTTTATACCGAAAACAAGTATACGAATTGCTTGAATTTAATCGTGTTATGCGAACAATCGAGGTAATTACAACCATCATAACAATATTATTAAATGTATATTCTATTATCTACAAATCATGATAATTGTGTTGTAAATATTATTCTAAACATCTATTAATAGAAATTCTAACAACAAGATGTTGGTATTAATTTAACCATGATAATAACTAATATCAATGGGATAAGGATAAAATGCAACAAGAATGTTATGGTTCATTGGATTAGCCATCTTGGGGGTCTGGATTTTGTTAACAATAAACTACCAACGTTGATCAAAAACGTTGTAAACTTTATAAATATTCAAGCTCAACGATTAACAGAGGTTATTAAACCATCATGATGGAACTAATTTTAGATTTAAAATGTTATTAAATATCGAATCAAATGTATCACTTATTTGTATTATGTTTTAAAACCAACCATAGTAAAACTTCATTCTGGAAACGTGATCGAACATAGTGGGATAAATGAAATTACATTTAATCTAAATACACATTGGATTCAATTTAAAAATACTTCCGAATGTTGAAACTTTTGAACATCTATATTGACATGTTGTTGTTAATCTTAGGTTTTTGTAATTATAAACAAATTATTATAATAACTAAGAAATCCTTATTATCAATAACTAACTTATTAGTACAAGAACTGCAACGAAATTGAATTCCGATAACAACACACTTATCCAATCTCGGAGTTAATTCAACATGTTTTTAATAACTTTATATCGAATCTTATAAAACTCATCATTCGATGACCTGTGTTGTTCCAAACCGAGTTGACATCGGGAAGTTCACTTATTAACAGATCTTTATCAACTATGTAATGATCTTAAAACAGCTTTTTGTTCATGACCAATCATGGATAATTTTAAACAAATCTTATAATTAGTACATCTTTTTATAGAAACTTTATAAATTAATTGAAGTAAATAATACGTTTTAATACATATTTATTAACATCATGGTAAAATAATGGGAATTATAAATTATATTAAACATCTGATTAAATCAGTTAATGCCACAACCTTCATCCATGAAACCAACACAACTTCCATAGTTAACTACGTTGTCCATATTTGGCTCTGTTAATTATATATATTAGTTATATCAAAATTAAATATTATTTAAACATTAATATAAATCAAAACATTACCGATTATAACAAGTTCGACAAACGTTTATAAACCTAATATCAAGCTGAATAGTAATAAGAATCTTATGAAACGTTTGGGTCTTTTTAAAAGAAGATATAGCCACCTAATTAGATTTATCTTAATTTAAGCATTAATGTTGTTAATATTTAAGTTATAACTATTCAAGATCTATTTACACTATAAAACCAACAAATATTTTAACTGAATTTATCCATAACATCATTATCTAAGAACAACACTCATTGAAAACATACGAATAACAACAACCCGATGTTATCTAAACTAATAAATGAGTAATGTATTTAATATGAACATTTATTATGAATCATGGAACAAATTTTAAACATGTAATTTAACTAACAAAATAACAACGAACCAAAAGATCGGATGTATTTAAAAAGATCAGATAAAAACATCAACCAAACGTTTGGATGTAAACTATTAAACGAAACAAGTATCTAAAAAAATCTATAACCACTTCTTTTAATCCTTTTTATATCAATTGAACATAATTTCAAGGTATTTCAATTTAAGAGATTAGTAGTCTCTTGTTATCAAAAACCATAGAAATAAGATACCAGAATTTTGATTTATACCTTAGACATAACATAATTCAAGCTATTATTGTTAATCCTGTTGCAACACTGAGCTATTAAAACAAATGGAACCAAATGACATTAATCAAATTTTATTAATTCAGTAGTTAGTTAAACAAGTATTCGGTTACAACATCATACGATGTTTAATTTATAAACATAATACCTGTTAATTTAAGTAAACAACAACAGATAGAGAAAACTTAATAATCGTTAGTAATATAAAACTCCAACTTCAATGTCTATTAATAGCTATTCGATTACAGTCAGCATAACGTTCCGATCAGATTCCAAACATGTATAACAATTAAACCATTCAGGAAACCATTCACGATTATAAACACTAATCCGGTTGTTAAAACTTATGAATAAAACAATAAACCACAACACAGATGGTAGAATAAGAATAATAATATCATATAGTTTATTAAAAACAAATACAAATATGTAATTGGTTCAATGAATACCACCGATGTTAAAGTAATTGTAGTAAACCCATAGTGAATGAAATTTCTGAATGTAATTGTTTAGGAGTTAAAACGTATATACCAACGGGTAATATGTTTATAATAATATTAAGAATTAAACTTATAACCATCCAGTTATATAACACCGACTTTTAAATAGATCAATTAGTATACTAAACACAGTTATTACCACTAACAACAAATTGAAGGATTGAACAAATCAAAACAAAACATACAGGATTTAAACGTTTTGATAAATAACACCAACGGTCAAAGGGATAAAACATACTTGTTTTTCTTAGGTCATGGAAGTTATAAAATAGGAACAACGGCAGAATTTATGTATATAGTTGACTTGTTTAAAACGTTACATCCTTTTATTGGAACTGGATTTTGGTTATTAGAGTTTGGAAAGGTTCAGTTAACAGATAGATTTGATTTTAGATTTGATATAAACATAATAGTTCCAATGATGTTATTTAATTCAAAACATGTAAAATATGATGTCTGTTTAATATGTAATTTTCTTCAATCTAAGTTAAAAACGAAGCTCGTTATATTAATCACAAACCCTTGTTCGGATTTACTAAACGTTAAACTGATTTGTAAGTTTTTTAACCGTTGTATAATCAATAGAAATTTTGGATCAAGTTCAAACATTCTTGTTCTAGCGAGTAGAGGTAGTAGCGATGTTCATTCAAATTCACAGGTTTATTTAATAAATAGAATACTATGAGAAGGGATGGGATTCGGCTGATGTGAAGTTGGTTTCATTGGTATAACGTTTCCTTTATTAAAATACCTTCAAACAACTAAAACACCTTCAAATGTTGTTGTAATTCCGTTATTATTATTCAGTGGGGATTTATACAACAAATTGAATAAGAACTTTAAATCCTGTATAATAACTGGTTATATTTTCAGCCATGTTCAATCAGTGTTAATATTCTTTAAAAGAATTAGGAATTTATTCAACGATTATAATCTCAACAATTGTGTTCTATGTAAACATAGATTTTTATCTTCAACATAATAATATTGAACGGCTCCAATCTTTGTTTAAAGTGTATCTAACATAATCAAAAACCTCTGATCGAAGTAATATATATATATACAACAAAGATGTTGAATAAACATGGGTAAATGATCTATAGATTTACAAAAATCCAAATGACTCAAGTACTATTCGAAAAAACAACATCCAACTTGGATAGTATTAACATTATATTGTTAACAAAATTGAACATAATCTGATTAACATAAACTTCATCCTTTCATTTAACGTATTATTTCTAGTGATATTTTGTTAGTAAAACTATATACGAACAATAACAACACTTACAATCGATCTTTTATTGTTATCTGAACTAATAGATTTAAATTAAACCAACTTAGGTAATCGAATAAAACGTTAGCTTAAAAACAACGGTTAACCACAATTATTATTAGAACACATATAATTAAGTCATAACTCTCTAATCAGTTTCTTACTATACTAATGAGTTGTTAATTCGGGTTCAAGACAACATCAATAAACTCTATAATATTTCTCTATAATTTATATAATAAATAACTTAAAATATCAACAAAGTATCAGTTATGTCCTACATTTTTTAAACGAAACAACAACTACTTATTAAATTGAAATAAATTCTGCTGATGACTTCATGTCTATACATAACCGCAATTAAACACAATTTATACATATGTTTGTTCGATTGAATCAGAATTATTTACAACAACCGATAATAACATGTAGCTTTATTGGTTCCGTAATGTACTTATGTCTTCGTTATAGAATTCTAAGATATAGTTATAACCAATCAATGATATAATTATTCAATCAAATCAGAACTGAATCTCTTCATGTTAAATTAATAAACATCATCAACATTCTAATAACTACCAACAAAATCTTAAATTCAACACATTAATCGTTAAGCATATACCTAATCAAACTATTATTACCAAATAAGATTAATTAAAATCCATATTCGTTAACCTACATAACCAGTGTTTGATAATATATTATTTTAAATACTAAACAATTATAACTAAACTCCCTACTTTGTTGTAACAACGTCCATGGAATAACCGCGATTTATACGGTTGAACAAACATAAATATCGAATCTTATTAAATCACATATTAATTTCTATATTATTAACATAAACAGATCACATTTTAATCTCTTCCAAATGTTCATTCAATACAATCAAGTATTATTATGATGATGGAACTTTACAAATAGAAGTTGAAGGTTTTATTATACTAATTGTTGTTTTAAATCGAAAGTATATGTTATACGAATTAAATTATATTCTAAAATCAAATTTCTTGAGGATTAAACCGTTTAAATCAGTATTGTTTTATTCAATTATGAATTTATTAAAGATTTAACATTAAATATTAAAACAGCCAACACGTTATCAAACAACGACCAACAACAATCCATTCTCATTTAAAATTTACTCATTAAAATAAGTTTTAGTTTATAAAGATGTTTTCGATTACAAAACTTAGTACGGTTCTATTTCTTACGGATTTTGTATACGTATTCTTTTAACATACTAGAAATTTTAGATGTGGTTTTAATTCAAATAATATGTCATAAGACCCCGTTCCTTTATTAAAGAACACTTGTTTTAAATCAACTATCAGAATATCAAATTACGATTAATCTAACACATTTCCAGACCTCGGATGTTGGTTCATATCAATTTATACATGTTTTACTAATCTGATCTAAGATTAACGACTAAACAACAAGTTCATGTATATTGATAACAAATTTAAAGTCTTTCAAAATATTTAAAGGTAGTTGTCGATGTAATTCTTCATTAAATTTATAATATATTTTAATTACCATAACAAACCACGAAATGGGTTATACCGTCAACTTTGATCAATAAACACCTTTCAATCTTCAGGATTTTATTAAAATATACTTAATATACCACATCAAATAATCATCGAATTATTAACAACGTCCATGAAGTTATCGGTAAATATTACATTTCGTAGAATAAAATTCCAATAATTATACTAATACTTGATGAGATTATATAACACTTATAAATACTAATGTTTAATCAAATCTTTAATCCGATTGTCTAATGTCGGTCATACTTCGAAGTACCATTTATCATCTTTTTTAACATTTCAATACATAAACCTTCAATCATTAAAATTCAAACCTATGAATAAGTATTAATTAATTTCTTCAATACAAAAACATCTGTCAGTTTCAATAACAACAAAACTACTACCAAACGCATACTCGTTGCTATCCAATATCTCTGTTGTTACCATTGAATAAATTTCTCTCCATCCTTGTCTTAATCCTATCTGATATCTTTGATAAATATTACTTGTAATTACATAATTAAACACATCTATCGGTTTTATGATCTCAAACAAATAGACCTAAATATTATTCACAAATGTTATAACAAGCCGAACTAACACAGAACTACATCAGAACTTTATTATAAATATTTAACTTTAAAACATTACATTATCACTATTCGATAACATATTATTCTAAATTAATCAAAACAAACAACATTTGGTCAATGTTGCATATGCAATATGTCTATAAACTGGATTGTTAACCTAATTTCATACAGTTTTATCATCTTCAACTTGTTTTAGGCAAACGTTATGTTGGTGGTTGGCTCGTTTATAAACATAATCGAATTGTTACCAAACACCTGATATATGTTAGAACAACATGTTGGGTATAAATCAAACAACTGCTAACAGGTTAATACACATGAAATAGTTGAATGGTATTTATCTGATGATGAAACAGATATGTGGTTAATGCTTTAATAACAGGATCAAACGATGTGGAAATTTGATATCTATGTGGTGTTCAATTAATGATAAACAGTTCTTCTTGAGAAGTGAATACAACACAAAATTTAATAACAAAACGATTATTACTAACAATAACAAGAAGTCACAACGTTGTTCAAATTTTTCAATAGAATTATGCTATTAATATCAACATCTCAATAAATTTATATCTTTAATTAATCAGGTCAGAAATTTACCTGGATTTTGTTAACTTAAGTAAATATTCTTTTAAAATCTTCATAATCGTTATCATGAAATATGTTTAAACCTTTATTAGATCTGTTTATTTAAATATCCGATATAATATTAATTAAATTCATTGATCCGATTCACCTTAATTCCTTGAAATAAACAAATTGTTATAACCATTATTTATATGGATTTTTAAACACAACGAGTATTGGTAGTTATAAATGATTTTTATATGTTGGCGTTGGTCATAAAAACGAAGGATCAAACATCCGACAGAATGAGAACCGTTTGATTTAATAACCAGATTTATTCATTGATGATAACTAATAGGTTTAACATTTATATATAATTTTACTTTATAATTGTTATGGAAATTGCTAAACATTATGGTGTTTAATCTATATCTTAAACAGATTCCTACTAAGTTTAATCTTATTAATATCTAAACTCTAAGTTTTATGTCCATCTTATCTTGGCTTTGATCGCTTATAATCCTAAATATTAAACAAAGATGTTCATTACGATGTGTTTATTGGACTGGTAAGGTGTTTCAATCCTTAATAATCCATGAACTTTAATCATAAATCAGAACTAAAATCTATTATCTGTAGATTGTATATAAAACTTCTATTAATGTAGTAGCTGGCATTGAATAAGATGTAGTAAATGTAACCGAATAATATTGAAGTAATATATTTGAGTTTATACTTAATCTGGATGTTAACCGTTGGTTTATAAAGTACACAGTTTATTAATTAACTAAAACAACCGTGTTAACAATTTTGATTCTAAATCTATTGCTATAACACCCTATTTTAGACATCGTTTGTTAGAATTTTGTTAACATTGTATGATCTAAGATATTAAACGGATTATTAATTATAATATTATCTTATATACTCACATAAACACAACACAACCTTAGATAATATTAATTTCGTTGTTTATATTAATTAAAATTAGTTATTTAGACAACTCGTTTACAATCAATGGTTTTATACCATCATAATGTTGACTTTGTATTAATAATATGCTTGAATTGTTCATGGAAGTATGATAATCAAATAACGGCTTGTTAACGATAGATGTAAGTTTATTATTATTGAATCTAAACATCGAACGAATAGTAATTACAAATGTTTGGATTTGAACTAAATCGATTATTTCCTCTACTAATCGATTAACCAAATCTTATTATCAAATGGGTATAACTTTAAATGACAAACGATTTAACAATAATTGGTTAAATTAATTGGGAATTTGAATAATGATAAATGTTGCTGAGTTGGAATACTATCATTGGTGTGTTGTTATGAAAAAAGGTATACTAAACAACGTAATTAATGATGTTTTTTGTGATTAAAGTATTAATATTAATGGCAACAAAGACAACCGATGAAGTCATAACTTAGGTACTGTTTGGTTCATCTAAACCAACGTTTTAATTGTTTACTATTACATTTTAAATAAAAGATATTAAACTAGTAGCGGTTAAATTAATGTACATCTTTGTTTTGAAAAGCTTAGAAATTAAGTTAATAATTAAGAAGTTCGTTGATTTGATTGAACAGATTGTTACCAATATTTAATTCAAGTAATTATATCAGCTTGTTTAGATTTATAGTATTATTTACTAAATATTATTGGAAATTAATAAGACCCTTACTATTCAGATTGAACTATTATTAGTCTTAATTGTTTAACGTATAATTAGAGATTTATATTACTTAATAATTTGTTAGTTGATTAGTAAGTATGTTTTTTCGTTGAATTTGTTAAGTCCGATTATTTAATCATCACTTATTATAATAATATGGTAAACTACCACTAAGAGTGAAGAAGTCTTTATGTCATATCTGTGTTATATATTTTACTAAGAAATATGTATTAAACGTTTGATCAAAATATGGTTGATATGATTGATTAATCTGTGTTTGGTCCCACATCGCTTCAAACGTTGTAAGTATTAATATCCTTGGATGTTTGTTTAATAATCTCAATAAATATGTTGAACAAAATGGGTGTTGTTTTTGTAACAAGTTTACAACATTGGTGGATTTTGGTCCGTTAACAAATGTTTGATTCAGATATAAATGGATTTATTGTAATTAGATCATTGTGTTAACGATATGGTTCTTGATAGATTCATTTTATTCATATAAGATATATTAAATTCATCAATGTCATATGAATATATTTGATGTATTAATGATATGACAAATCTCAATGTTGGCTAATGAATAATATCTAAGTAAATCATTGGTATAACGTTTATAATAATTTTAATAAAGTTATGATATCGGTTGTTATTTAATTAACTTAAATCTTCAAGGTATTACCAAAAACTTGATTAAACATATGTTATCGTTTAGTAGTTATTCGTTTGAAACAATTGGACAAGTTGTCAACCAAATGTTGTAATTATGATTAATCAGTTTATCTATAGTATAAAAACCAAACGATGATGCAGATCTATATAGTTGAAATAGATTAACCATGATAGATTTGGTTTGTGTCTTAGATTTTGAAAGTTTAATGTCAAACATAACACGATTTACATAATATACTTATTGATCGTTCGGAGAAGATGATTCTAGTACAATTTAAAGTTAATACCTTTATAACAACGTAAATTAGTAAATGATATCGGTGTAATCTGTTGATTTCTATAACATTAACGTTTGTTATAACTTTGTTGTGATTTAATTAAATTTTATATTAATACTTGATTTGAACACTCAAAACATGTCTGTTTTATTATCATCGTAGTTACCATTAACACCATTACAAACACACAGAGTATTGTTTTTAATCTAATAATGTCAATGACATTCGGCAAATGACCATTACTATTGAATTGTTTACCAATCACATAAAATTTACCATAGTTACCACCAGTTTTGAGCTTAACATCTAACCATGACATAATTTTAAGAACCAAGCAATGTATACTTCATTTTTGTGGATTTAATAGATCAAACATGTTGATATTATTATTCTTAGCTAATTTGATTAAATTTGATATAAAGATTAACACAAAACATGGAAATGCCACCATAATACTGTCCATTCTGCATATATTTAAAGATAAGGTGTTGTTAGATGTTTTAAAATTACCAAACATTGAATCAACTAAATCCGATGTTTTATACAATAATAACCCGGGAAGACCTGCAATTAAATAATAGAATACAGGTAACAAAATGCCATCACTAAAGTTTTCTGTTAATGACAACAACAAGGAATTACATATACCATACTCATCAAGATCTCTGACCGTTTTACTAACAACCGAAGATAGTTTATATCTACATAATTCTAAATCAGTACTATATAGTTGATCTAAGATATTAGTTACATGAGTAAACATATTCTTGTAAGCCAATAACATCGATGCTATAATTAATTCTAATATCCAACCAAAACGTGTACATTTAAATCAATTATGAAGACAAACGCCAAGATATCATCCAATAACACACATCATTAACGAAACTGGTTTACCACATCATTTTGTTGCCATTGATCTTGTTTTAAGTAATCAGGAAATAATTTGAGATAATCGTGTAATCGGGTTGTTAATTACTTGTCAAATATGTTTTCCAACATTATATCATTCAAAAACTGTTATCAATGAAATAATATTACCGATCAAATAATTCATTAAAACATGTTAAACGATTTAATTCCAAAGTAAAATTATTCAGATTATCCTTTAATAAAATGATTCATCCTACGACATACCGTTGTCGTGTTCAGTTATAAATCTCATGGGTGTTTGATTAAATTAATAACTTCTGAAGGATTGTTCCAAGAATTGAAGCCGATGATCGTTTAAAATGTAAAGATTTTATTCAATATATGCTTTTAATATAGGTTGTAATATGTTAACCTTAAATAAGGATTATAAATCTGATAACAGATAGGATGAAACACATATTAATTAAAGAAATATGTTAATAATGGTAGTTAATAAATTTTAATCTGATTATACGTTTAACTTTCCGAATTTAAGATATAATTTGTACTTACAACGTTGGTAACGGTGTAGTGTTTGTATTATCTAATATTAACTACATCTTATTCAACATGGTGAACCAAATACTTCGGTGTACTTTTCATGGATTAATAATTTATCAGATTTCTTACATTTGTTCAGATATGCATATTTAAATGCTTCACCAATACTGTTTAATATTATGGTTAATTCAGCTCATGACAACAAACTTCTAACAGAAAGCGAAAGACTGAGCTTACCCTTATCTTGTAAACGTTGTAATATTCTCGCCAGTTTAACAATTTTCTCAGAGATGTTTTCACATGTTGTTTTACCAATAATCTGTTTAACTAATTTCAATTTTTGGTTAGAACTTAACTTTGGTGCATTTATTACCATGTTTCATCTGTCGAGATGGGCTGAATTCTCTCTAAAAGTACCAATCTGACTACCATAAAGGGTGGTACTTGTTGCTAAAATTCTGAAACTTGCGTTGGGTTTTATCACTCTACCATTTTCTGGGATATTAATTTCTCCGTTTGTTTCTAATAACTTATTAAATATAGACTTAATCTCAGGTTTACAAACGTCATAATCGTCTAACACCAATACTATTGGTCTTCGTAAAGCTCATGGCAACAACCCATACTCAAATTTTACAACTGGACCTCTGTGTTGGAATGTAAGTGATTCTTTACCTATAAGCTGTGATCTAGTTAGATAACTATCCATGTTTATTCGGATACAACCTCAATTCAATCGATTACAAACTTGTTCAATGTGGGTAGATTTTCCTGTACCGTGTTTTCCCACTATTAACACTCGTTTGTTATAAACCAAACCTGCCAAGATACACAATGTTGTTCGTCGATCGAATTGAAATCCTAATCGAGTTTGTGGAACAAGTTCATTTGGTTTCGAGAATGCTGGTACGTAAGCGTTTAGATTTATGTTAAACACGTTTGCAACCGAGATTTTAATATCTGGAAGGTGATTTAATTTCATCCTGTTAATCATTTTTGATATTTGTTACTTAAAAATGTCACAACAAAATGTTGATATTATGAAATATGAAATAGGAATATTATAAATCCAATGTAACAACCAATGTATAGGATCAATGAACTTAGGATTTGACAACAAGATTGGTAGTGGTTTTAATTGACTGATAGTTATTGTAAAAGTTTATAAGAGGGTAATTGATTTGGTATAGTAGTTAAATATTCAATTGGAATTAATGTGGGATTGATCAATGTGGTGGTTAATTTTAAGGTTTTAATGTTTAAGTTCTATCAACGAATAAGCTATACATTTAAGTCATAAATCAATAATCTGTTTCTATCAACCTGGTTATGTTAATACGAGTAATTTAACATTAATTGGAATATAGTTTGGAGGTTATTTTGATAATTCGTGTGTTCATCTAAACTTCATTGTTAGTAATATGAACTTTAATTTGATAGATAAACTATGCCATAAGATATCATTGAATAACAAATCTTAAAGTAAACAGATGTTAAGCGATTCGGAAATAAACTATTCAAAGAATGTAGAAAACGAACTTTTTAATGTGACTCGTAAGTTACAGTTTATCTTATATATTAATATTTTTAAATCACCGATAATAACCAAACTTTTGTTCCTAATCTTAGAAAGGTTATATTCTTCATCTTTAGACATCAATGAATTATTAAACATTAACCCGAATTACAATCACTCAAAGTGGCATAATCACTATGTTTCTCAAATTAATAACTATTCATTAGAAAACAGTTACATCAAATATGTTAAAGGAGATAAAATGGGTAACAATTCTTGATTCAAATCGTGTAAGTGTGAAACTTGTGTGTTATTGAAGTTACTATACAGGGTTGTTATGTCGAAAAGAACATCAGGAAGTCATTGATGTATTGCTAATATTTTAATAAAACTTGAATTTGATGTCAAAATGATACAGTTATCATGGATTTTGATATTATTTCTCAAACATAATTTAAACACAATAGGATTTATATGTTTGAACCAAAAGAAGATATTAAAACATCTTATTTCGATACTTAAAATAGATAGTAATCTGAGAAGAACAAAACGACAAATGGTTAAAACATGTGTATGGATTCCAACCAATATTTCTACAGCATATTGTAATTATGGTATTCGAAGATCTGAATTGATTTCGGTAGGGATGAAAGGGCTGACGATAGCAATTAATAGATTTAATTTTCTAGGTAATCACTGTTTCTCAACATATGCTAAATGATGGGTAAAACAGAAGATTATTCAAGTAATAATTAATCAAAGTGGAGGTTTAGAATCTATTAGAAAGAGTAATAAATTAGATAATAAAACGATTAAGCTTAAGAAATTATCTTTGGACTATTACTTGGATGATTTCAACCTCCATGAGATCATTGCCGATGATGATGTTGACATTGATGAAGATGATGGAAAGGATGACGATGATGAAGAAGAACCAAATGAAACAACAACAATAACTAATGTCTATGATCCCAATACAACCGCTAAACTTGTTTTGATGTCTCCGTTTGAAGAAAGATCAGTAAGAATGAAAAAGATTAGTTATGATAAACCATCGCTTAGTTATATAGGATTGAATCTTGGATTATCAAGGGAACGTGTTAGACAGCTATTAATAAGTGCAGATACTAAATTTATTGAAATGAATTCTATTAACATCGATGAAGAACTGAAAATCAAACCAATTGATCTGCCATGCATGAAATCAAACAAACGTTGATGTTAGGTAACAACTAAGTAATTTAAATTCAATTAATTACTATAATGTTTATAAATTAAATCCTTTAAAAGAAACCGTCAAAACGAACAACATTTTAATCAATCAACAGCACCAAACAAAGGTTAAGAACTAACCAACATTTCGTTGTTTCTGTTTTTAAACATCCGATGAATTATTAGATTAAACAGTTTTGTTAATACTAATCCTTAACATCAATTGGATAAACTTAACAATTGTCTTTAGTAACAAAATCCGAGATGTCATCGAAATTCAATAACACGTTTAAATCAAACCTTTAAATCGGGGAAACATTGGTCCGGTCTAATCGAAGTTTATATTATCAACGAATTTATACCATATAAAACCACGAATTCAAGTTAGTGTCGATACTACTCATCAAAACCATTCTCCTTAAATTAAGTTATTTATTGGCATGAATCTCGGACTACTTAACATTCAAACAGAACGAATATTTAAACCATTATCTAATAATTAAAACAAATTAATCAAACAAAATATCAACGGAGAATTACAATTTTGTTAGCAACTTGTTATTATTTGATGATATTTAGATGTTGTCCTCATACTTGTTTTTTATCATAATTATTATCGGTTAAACATCAGCTCAGATTATACAACTATTAATATAAAGAACTACATTTTACCTACAGCTAATACCTTGGATTGACTTTATTGATGCTGATCTTGATCTATATGAATATAAACTATGTATTGCTGATAATAACATACAAATCTCAACAACACAAACATGTGTAATTACCATGTTGTTGTACTCAATCAAAAACTTCAACATTAACATGTTGTTATTCATACCCTGTTATCCGATAGTTAAAATTCTCTGATCTAATACTATATAAAATTGATAGATCTTAACCAATTTAATGTTATTTAATCTGGAACATAGATGTTATTTAAATACTTACAAAACAGATGATATTAAACAACGTTTCCATATTTTGAATCGTTTTCCATATTAAGCTTATTAATAATATAAACAACAATGTCATAACATATATCGGTTTATTAACCTAACGAAAACTGAAGTTAATGTTTCTTATTAAATCTTACATTACGGCCAATACTAAGATCAATAAATTGTGTAATAAACCTATCATAAACAACTTATTAGCAACGACCAATTATTGAATGGTTACCAATGTTATAGAACCAACAAGTGTTGTTTTAATATGTTTCAATTTTGTTATCAATTACTAATAAATACAACAAAGTCATCTAAAATATCTCAACAAAAACATCATGAACTTCCCAAGTTAAATACTTATTAAAAAGTCTCTATTTCAGCCATACAATTAATCCTAAACTATGTTAGTAATTAAATCTCAATTAATACAATCTAATACTACTATATTCAATTAAACTTACCTTTAAAAACTAAGATGTAATTGTACATAACCATTGTTCATGGTTCTAATCTTTCAATATCCAAAAGTCTGTTTATACTTAACAATTATTACAAAACTTCAATTATTTTTCTATTAACATAATCCTTGATATTCAATACAGAAACCGAGATAGAAATTCTACCCATTTTCGTTAGCACGAACTACAAAACCAAACCTCCAACAACAGCTCGTGAATATATTCAACCCTAAATTTAACTAATTTATAACATTTAAAATATCTGATCTCATAGTAAGCACTATTAAATCGTTTTTTATAAACATTAACCAAATACCATATAAAAGCTCGTACTATTAACCCATTTATATGTTATTAAATACTATAATATTACCAATGAATATCACTTGTTTCATAAACACAATACTATTCAAGAAATACACCAACAAACAGACATCTATGTGTTTAATTAATTGATCAGGATTAAGCTTCAAGTATCGTAAACCAACGTTGTTCTTATTTTCCTGTTTCTTATAAAATATTTATGTATTGTTAACCAATTATTAATATTCTAAACACTAATTCCAATCGAACTTATTGATGGCATATAATGTTGTTGGTTTATAACAAGTCATATGGTTTTTAGTTTAGTATTTTGTCTAAAACGAATGATATAAACATCAACAAATGAATCAAAGTCTTATGATGGTTTGTTTTGATTAGAGAATATATTAACCCACAAGAATTACCAACAAATAGACCATACTAAAATTCCAACGAATTTATTAACTTACTAATATTAAAACAACTACGTTCGAACAACGTTCAGACGTTGTAACAATACGGATTCGGTCTTTCCAATGATTCTCGAACCAATCTCAACGTTTAATTACTTCTGCTGATCATTTAAATTAAACATTCTGGCCAATTATCACGATAAATATTCGATCTAACAGATAAAATTATCTATCTATACAAATAACTATCCAACGTTGTAATAAATACAAAGGATATAATAAATGACTTATAATTTTGACTTCGTAGTAATATCTGAATAACAACCTGATTATTAGATTTGAAAGAAGTATAACAAAAACCCAACAAAAGAACTTAACTTATCTAAAACTTTAACACTACATGGATGATGTTAAGTTTTTCCCAACAATAACCAAAATATACATTAAAACCATTAATTGTAACGATTCAAGGTCCTGGATTTTGTTATCTTTAATAAATTTAAATATATTTAATAGTTAGAATAGAAGTTACTAATGAATTCTAAACAAGTTATCTCCACATTTTTGTTATAGTTTTAAATCTTTGATATTACCACTAATCAATATTTCCTTGATCAATACGAACAATAATAAGATATTAAAAACCATATCTGTTAGACTTTAATAACTCTTTTGAATTGAACGGTAAACTTTAATAACAACATCAATAATTACCTAGAATATTTGAAATTAATTGATACTAAAACCTTCGGAATAAATCAATCAGAAATATCATTAAAACCTATAACAAACAACGTCCATATTATATAACGACCCAGATGGTTTAGTTACTACCTTTTTGTATGAAAGCTGTTAAAATTCATCTCTAAACATCAAACCAAAACAGTAGAGGTCTTATCAAATTTTAAATAATCAGATGATTGTTATGAATGTTGTTACAATTATTCCGAACTTAACAAATACAGTATATACTATAATCCATGGTACTTGAATTTATAAGTTAATTATTTACTCAAAATAATGTTAAAACTATATTCAATGGAAATTATCAAAACAAGGGATTGGATGATGTTAATTTAAATATTAAAATCCTCGTCTGAAACAAATGCCACAAATTACTATCGATTATTTGAAATAATACAGAACTTATACTCGGTTATTACTTATTAAATTTGAAATACTAATCAATTAAACCATCACTCTACAACGAAATAACCTTGGATGTTATTAATATTAATTAAAATGTTATCTGTTCAACAAAATGTTCCGATCAAAGACCGTTTTCTTCTACTTGTTTTCCATAATCCTCTTTATATCTAACAGTTATCTTCATAAAATTCTCCCGTATATTCATTTATCAGTTCCCAATTCTCACATCTCGTTATCTATTTGTTGCATTTGAGTAAAACCAATTCCACCAATTGTTTCATTTATCAATGAACATACAACAACATCCGATTTGGACATCTCTGTTGTCGAATATCTTAAATCAATTAACCAACATTTAACTCATAATATAACCTTTCATCGTTTCAGTCTTGTTTCGAACCATCAAGAGTTATAATATTATCTCAATTATTTTAATAAGTATTAACACATTTATCAACGTTTAAGACCAAAATTCAGTGTTTTCTATCTGTCTTCTTACAATAGCCGCAATTATATATCTTAATCTAATCTACAAATTTTTAATATCTATGAGTCTATTTAAACAACGTTATAACAACAAAACTGAACGTGTTCTATTATTTAATGTTTAATACATAGGTTCAATAATTACAGATCAGTTACCAAAAATCCAATGAATATTGTTGAACAATTTCTATATAATTCATTAAACATGTTTCTATATCTTATTGTTAATACGAAATTGTGACTTGTTAATGAATAAATTTAAACCAAACATCTATTACTTTTGATATGTTTTCCAATTATTCGTTTCAATTCGAAAGCAAATAGTTCATATTTATTATAATTAAAATTATTTCGTGGTATAATGTAAGATTAAATACACAATTAATTGACAATATATTGTGTGTATGTTGCGGATTAAATTAAGGTAATAAATTGTTTTTATGAATTAAATCTATCCATGTTTTAGTTTATAATTACAACTGATAAACAACCCAATGTTGATGTTTATGATGTTTGTTAGATTAATCAATGTCCAAAATGTTGGATCGATAGAAGTAATATAATTCAATTTTAAACCAGAAAAGATACCACACGTTGAACTGGTCAGATTAAACGAATAACCGAAAGATATAAATTGTAATTGTCATATGTTCATTGAAAATTCATCAGTACCGTTTATGTTGATTCAATAAGATGTGTAATTGGCTTTAATTCTATAAGTTGTAAGGAGTAAATCTTGGTATGTTAGTATTTAAATAATTCAACAACATGGTTTTAACCTTATAGCTATTAATGAAGAAATCCACCAATGATAACAAATATAAAACCAAAGGAAATGAATACCTATCATAAAATGTCTAAGCAGTTTATATAAGTTATTAATTTAGAGGAAACAACGTTTCAATTACGTTAACACTTATATTTAATCGGTTCTTAATAGTATTATAATTTCAATAAATGTTAGGAAATCTATGTGCTTAGGTTATTGAAGTATAAGATTGGTGTATAATATTACAACAAAATCGAATTTAAATCAATAACTTGATGTTGTTCAGTAAGTGTTTAATTAGGTTTACTGAATTTTGTAACGAAATGTTTATAATAAACTTTAAATACATGTTCGATAGAATTAAATCGGATAATTATAAAGCTTGGAAACGTTGGTTGTTTGATACAATTTATTAATAAGATTAGGATAAATTATGAAAATTAACGATAATATAACTTATAAAATTTATGTCATAGGTGTATTAATTAAGATATTTAAGATCAACGATAAGTAATAATCTCGAAACATCTTGTTGGTTTTTCAGGTTTTATCAACTATCGATTGGTAATTAAGTTAATAAAATTATACTAATAGCTCATTCGTTTAAGCTATAACCATAACATCAAACTTAAATTGATCAACAAATTGGGATTAAATTGGGTATAAATAAGAACATATGGATGTTGGTGTTTTAATGATACTTTGATTATGATTAATATTAATTTATTCGAGTTGTTTTATCTTTTAACATATACGATCCGAATTTATATTTAATAAACATCTTTAACATTAATACGATGAATTACCAATATATGTTGATCAAATCAATCAAATATAATACCTATGTCTAACCTATTTAACATGTGGTAATACTAATTCCAAAATAATGTAACTGAAATACAATAAACATGAATAAGTACCATTGGTAGGTTCATTAATTTAAGACTATTAATCTGTTTTAATTAAATTAGTTAAGAAAGAAGGATGGGTGGTTAATCTCCATTTTGTTGAATATTACTTTGTTTATATCAGTAGGATTAATTAAGATCTCTCGATAGGATTTATTAGATCATCGTTCGTTGATAAAATCCTGAGGATGTTGTTAATCTTGGAATCGAACTAAAACACAATATAAGTTATCATTTGTGTGGGTATTGAGATTTGTGAAGATAGAGAGGTTGAGAATTACTAATTAATTTGATGGATAAATCGTTGACGGAATGTTTAAATTTTAAGTAATATTGAATAATTAATAAATCAAAACTAGTTACATTTCAACTTCATGTAGTAGAATTTTAATCCGAATCATTAACAATATGTTATTCTGTTTTTTGAATATCAGCATCGATTAGCATAAGGTAAATGTTTACTAAATATATCGTTATAAATATCATAACTAATAACAATACCAGCTTTTATTCCTCTTAAACAGGGTCATGTTGAATTAATCCTTGAAAACAAAGATCCAACTTCCATTACCATCGAACTTGGGAATAGCTCATCATTTTGTTGGTAAGAATTACATGTTAATCTTATTAATCGTCTTGTTACTTTCGGATAATTGAAATTAGAATTCAGTGAAGGAGTTACTGTTTTAGAAAGTATGTTATTTCGGAAAATGTTATTAATTCAAACTTGGTAATAATTGGTGTTTAAAATTAGATTACATGACATGGAATTCTCTTGAGATATTACTTGCCGAACGGTTGTGTTCCCAAAATACTCAGTTCTATTATTTAATTTACATTTATCAACAGATATTATGCTTTTGCTTGTTGTTATGCATGACGTGTGTTGTCTTATTAAAGTCGGATAGATGTTACAAACCGATAATCTTCGGTTGAGGTTAGCAATTCGTAATTCAATATCGCTTATAATTTTAGATCCGAAGGAAGTAATCAGTAACAATGACTTGGATTGCATTCAACCAATGTTAACGAAACATCTCATAAATCTTATGGTTTCTACATGATTTTTATCTAATTCTAATATAAGTAAATCGGAACAAACACTTAATAAACTGTAACAACAGGGAGGTGTTTCATCAAATTCAAGACACGGAGGTAAGCTTAATATTATTTCACTTGGTTTTTCTCTATGTATAGTCGAAAGACATAAAATCTCTGCATGTGGATGACCTCCTTGTGGTGTTTCTGTTCTTATAATTCATTGTCCAACAATGGCATAACATTCAACAATTGGGTAATTGTTTTCGTTATAAACAAAACGTTTTAGATTCGAACCTATTAAGTACTTTAATATGGATACAAAATGTGAACGGTTCAAGGAATGTTATATGTGTTTAATTAATTTGTGGTATTAAAATATCAGATAATATCATATCTTACTTTGAATTATTAAATCACATTATCTATCACTGTTCAACTAATGGCCAAATCGGAAGGTATTCAAATTGATTCGGTCATAACTTTGATAACATTAGAATAAATCTTACCACAATGTTTCATATAGATTTTGGTTATACCATCATCAATTCAGTTTATATTCTTTAAACTTTTGGTCAATGTGGTTAAATTACCAGTAATAGTAATGTTTGGTAGATGTAGATATAAATTTGACCGATCTAAACACAAACGTTTTCCAATAGTTCCTGATATTATTAATAATGATGAAACAGATGATGCATACTTCAAACATATGGTTTTAACATCAATTTTTGAAACTTGAATCATATCATAAATTGTTAGTCCATTAAACAAACACCCACCGACCGAATTTATATAAACTCTCACTTCTTTTCTAATCTTAATGTTGTTTAGAACCATATTGCATAATGTATAAACTGATGTGTATTCTAGACTTCCAATTATCCATATTGTTTTGTTATTAAGATTAAACAGTTTAAATTAACATTGATAAAGAGATTTCTTAAAACCACATGTTGATTATTATTTAATTATCTTATTAAAGAGGTAATAGTAATGCTGAAACGAAATGTATCTTAAAATATTTCGGTGTTAAACACAACAATCCTGAGATTAATAGTTCTTGAACCAGAATCATTCTAATTGAAGCTTAAATTTCAATCTCAATTGTTGGTTTTCTTCAATATTTTGTAACATTTGTGTTTTAATTAGACTAGTGGTTTAACGTTAAGGATTCGGATCGTTTAGAACTTATTCTTTATTATTATTTCGTTTGCTGTGGTTGTTTAATAAAATAATGATTAAACCAAGTCATAATTATGAATCTATCACGATTAACAATACCAAAGATGTGTTGGAACGTTCCTTTTTATAATAACGTAATTAAGTCATGAAACAGTTACAACAATTTATCGAATCGAATAATTTAAATGTGGGTTATAATTTAATACTTATCATATGGTTTTTGTGTTGAATGTTAGTATTTTAATTCAATGTATAAATAACAATGTATTATAATATAAGACCGATATTAGCAATTTTGGGTAATCATTTGATGTAAATATCATCAGTTTAAAGTGTATTTATGTATTGTCTAAAGAAATCTGTTTTGGTTTAGCTTGGATGGTTTAATCGATAGGCAGTTCTTGGTAATAAACGTTTGTTGGGTGCTTGGGTGTTTTTATCTTTTAATAATAAATATTACCGATGTTAAAATCATGTGTATATAACTTATATTTTGAGGATTGGGAACTTGGTTTATGATTTCGAATTAAATATTCTTAGAACCTTGATAACAACACCGAATATATCAGGTTTTAGATGAATAAATCTTATATTTCCGAACAAGAAGTGAATGTTGTAGAGTTTTTATGTTGAAAATACCAACTAATTAAAAGATTCCATTAATCTTTAACATAAGATGATTAAATTAATAAATACACCAATAGATAAACACAAGGTTGGATGAAATTGTTAACTCCAATATGGTTTATGTTATAATTTTGTAAGATTAATTAGATGGAACCATGGACTTTGTAGTTTATTTACTGATTGAATTGTTAAACTTATCATTTGGATTGAAATATTACTGATATGGATGAAGTTATTGAATCTATAGTATTTAGGTTAAATATTTGGTTGAAGTTTAATACTCATGGGTGTTGGTAATTGCTTGTACAACAAAATCAGAACCTTGGAATAAACAGTTTATAGAGTTTGGATTAAAGGATTGCGTTGTGAGCAGATTGGTTGTGATATCTCTAACTAGAAAAGTTAGTTTGTTGATTTGGTTGGCTAATTTTAATAACTTCAACATGTTTATAAACAGTATTAAAACTATTAATTACTCACCAAGGTTGAAGTTTCCATCGAAATCAGTAGAACGAAGGTTTAGAAGATGTGGAATAACTGAAATAATATCAGAATCCATTGTCTGAATTAATTCCTGTGAATATATCTGTCGATTTTACAACCGAAGATTGGTAGTAGGATTATTATGAAGGAGATTACTATTTTTTGATAATAATATTGGCAATGTTTTGGTTGATATATTTAATATTTCCAGAAAATATTTGATTATACAACAAAATGTTATAAAATTATTGGTAATTGAAATTGAATAAACATATTAAATTAATTGACTCACTTGATAATATATCGTAAGGATTAAATGTTACCTAAGATAGAAATTTCATAACTTTATCCATTATAGTAATTAAAACCAAGATCAACCGTTTTTTTGTTGTTTCATTTAGTATAATATTTATAATTGTAATTTAAAATAACATCTTTGATCTGAATAAATCATCAATGTTTTGATATGTTTTTGATTGTTAAATAATTGGGAAAACAAACAGTAATTTAATCTACAACTGATTGATAAACTAAACAGTTTAAGAAGAACAACCTCCATGTAGTCATAGTATCGTTTAATTCTGATTTGATTTTACTGCAATTATATATAAAATTTTCAGAACAGAACATAATTAAGTACTACGTTGTTTTAATCCTAATTTTATCAGATCTTGGATAATGTAAATTTCGTTTGAACTACATGTGTTAACATCATCATCGAATAACTCATCTTACTAATGCGTGATACAGATTATATTAACTATTATATGACATTTCAATTGGTTATTATCCTTTAACTTTGATTAAACAAGTTTGATTTCAACATAAACGTTTGGCAGATAAAATATGTTTCCATCATATCAGATTGATGTTGTTTGATGTAATATGATCATTAAATATTTGATCTAATTATAGAATAAATCTTGTAATAAATTGTTGTATAAACGGGTTGTTTTTATGGAATGAAGTTAACAACTAAATGACATGTTGATTCTAACGTAAATAATATTTAGGTTGAGTTATCATTTTATTTAGAAATTTGAAACAAAACAGATAGAAATCAATTGAATTCTATGTTTTGTGTTATCAATGATTGATAAATAATATCCTACTAGTTAAATATAATGAATTTATCTTATCAAATTTTGTTCGTTATGTCGTTGTGTTCGAAGACATATTAAACCGAAATAATTTGTCAATATTTATATAAGGATAATACATCTGTTACAACGAATTGTATCGTTTAATTTATAATGTACTAATTGTTTAGAATTAAAATGGGTTATTGTATTTAAAAGGTTGTAGATATCAATAGATTTGATACGTTTTTATATCAGATTTATGTTAATTGTATACTTAATATAAACTATAAATTACATGAATATTAGAACAAACAATTAATACAAGTTCATCAATTAATTTATTAACCAACATTCAAGTTAATATAGTTGCCGTGTTGTTGTGTCTAAAAATCTCAATTATTATAGTTGTTTAATGTGTCGAGATGGTTACTTATTGTGTTGTTTTTATATATATATTTATAATAAATTCTTGATAATTATCGGATTTAATAACCATCATAAATATCTGTTATATTGTGAGTATTTAGTTGTAGCTATTACAACCGAACTTATATTTGGTAATCTCCGAGATGTTATCGACAGATTGTGTTGAAATTAACATGAAATGTATTAACTATCATGAAATACAATCTTAAATCAACATTGTAAGATCTTAAAAGTTAACAACGAACCTATTCAAAGTTAATAGGATTTATATCACTCTTTAAGAGGCTGTTAATTACTATAAATATGTCATTCATTTTAAATATATCGATATTGTTATAAATTATATCTTTGTTTTGTCTAAATATATTTCAGAATGAAGAGGTTTAATGGGTTACAACGTTGGTAAGGGTTGTTTGTAATGATCTAAATCTAATTAAATTAAACATGTAACTATGTTGTTCGGTTTGATATAATTAATTTAAACAAGTAGTTCTAATTATATTAGATGTAATTTTGATTCCAGAATCATGTATGTTGTAGGGTTAAGGTTGTTGTTGGTTTAACAATTGAGTCTATACTGGTTTCTAACATTTAAATGGATCGTTATTCAATTAATTCATAAAGAAGTCTATATACTCACAAAGTTGTTTCAACCGTTAATTTGTTTATTTATATTAAACAACCTAAATCATTTACCAATCATGCTTCAAATCTTTTATTAAATTATTCACATATAAAATTCATGTTTTAATAACCTGATCGTATGTTATGGTATTTCATTAACGTTTGGTGTTGTTATTAATAAGTTAATTTCTTACCAAATTATATAGAATTGCTATGAAGTTTGTTGGTTTTTGTGTAAGTTTTTATTCATCAATAAACTCAGATCTTTATTTAATTACTTAGGCTTAGATCAGATATTAATTACATTTATATAAAAGGTTTTCGAAAGGTATTAATATGTGGTTGTTATGATCATCGATATTAACGATTAATCTCTTAATTAGACAAGTTGTTTTCTTACCAATTTTATGTGATCAAAATATGGGATAACTGTTTTGTTTGATTAGTTTTATAGAAAATGGGTTGTATATTTCCATAAGTATGTTCCACTTAAATATATAAAACTTACCATGATATTTCTATCGAACGTTTGATAATTTTGAGTTAAAATATCGGTTGTTGTGAAATATTTATATTTAATATCTTGCTTTGAGTTTTGTTATAGACGTATGTCAATACTTGTTAATAGAGGTGAATAGAAGCTGTTTGGATGTATAGGAGTGATTTTGTTTGGGATAAATTGAACCGTCAGTATATTTATTAATAGTTCGAAGAAAATAACAAATACAATGTGTTTAGTTGAGTTAATTAACAGTGATTGTTCGTTGTTATTATTTTAGACATCAGATTGTTGTGTTTGGATGTTGTTTTATATCAGTATAACAATGAGTAATAGATTGGTGGTTGTTAAGCCATTTAATGATCGGATGTAATTACAATAAGTTTACAATTAT
This sequence comes from Candidatus Hodgkinia cicadicola, assembly GCF_002774925.1. Taxonomy (NCBI): domain Bacteria; kingdom Pseudomonadati; phylum Pseudomonadota; class Alphaproteobacteria; order Hyphomicrobiales; genus Candidatus Hodgkinia; species Candidatus Hodgkinia cicadicola. Next base: position 6,502 of record NZ_NXGO01000143.1, on the reverse strand, counting down.
GAAACCTAATAGCTTTAGGATATAAGCTGTTGGTCGTAGTTTATAAACAGTTACAGGATTAAATTGTTTATTGAATTATTGTAAATAGATTTTGATAGTGTAAAGTTTAAATCTTTAGTTAATTTATTTGTAAATATAAGATGTGGTTATGTTGTTTGAAGATTTATATATAAGGTTTAACTTTAGTTTTACTCTTAGTTATAGATGTATCGATGTTATTCTTAAGGATTAAAGATTAAAATGATTGAAATTAGATACTCATATGTTAATTATTACTGTCTATCAGTGTTTATTGTAGGATTAAACTGTTATTTAGTTTAGTTTTAAGTCTTTGGAATAGGTTTAGATCTTGAATTAATATACATACAATTTGGTGGTTAATATTAGATTTATTAGATATTTTATAACAACAAATATACATAACAATGGCTTATAGTGGTGTTGTTTAAGCTATTGGGATGGGTGTTTGAGTGATAATCTGGGCAAATGGTTGATAAATGGTGTAGTCTATGTTATTTTTGACTACATTCACATCATCTGTTGGTGTTTTTGGTAACGAATTTAACAACGTTGTAGTTGATTTACATCAGGTTTTAACTTATTACATGTTAGTTATTTTAGATATTATTAATAAAAGGTCATTAATAACGTATGGGATGTTGGTAGTTTTGTTGTTAGTTTATTAGGTTTTAAAAGGATCAATGAGGATTATGTTTACAATTATAGAAATAAGAGTTTGATTCATATCTTTATTTTGGGTTGTTGTAAAGACTTTGATATTGTGAATTTAATTTGTTGTCAACATGGATAAATGTCATGTCGTTGTTATGGTTCAAGTGATTTGATGTAATATGTTAATATTGGATGTGAATAAGGTGTACTATCTTGTTGTTTAATTAGATGCCAATATAGACATCGAGTTATTAGGTTGATTAGCTAACAAGTATAGTTTAAATCAAGGGTAGTTAATTAGTTAGTTTTAGGTTTATATATCGATTAATCTTAGGTTTGATTTGTTAAGTTTGAATATATAATCGGAATGTTGGTTTTGTTTGTTTTAAATGAAATTATATGTTAGTTTATTAGATGTGTCTGATTGTTTGAATGAAATTTGTATATAATTGTTATAATATTTTGATGAATCTGTTGGTGATTAAGGTGGTATTTAGTAGGTTTTTAATTTAATGAAAGTATGATAAGTAATTTATGGAGTTATTAGATGGTGAGATAAGAATTAGAGATATTAAATGTTGTGAATATAAGAGGTTAACAACGGCGTTTGGTTGTTATGGGGTGTGTGATAGAGATAATGAGGAATTGTTTAGAGTTTAAATCTGGTAGTTTAATGTTTTATAATTACTAGCATGGAAAAGTAACTGTTAAATCTTTTTAAATTTGATACTTGTTCTAAATGTGTATCTATAAATTGAATTGTAAAATGTGATTTTCAAGCTTTTGTTAGTGCAATTTCTATTAATGATAAGAATTTAACATTAAGTTTAAGGAAAACTAAGATTGGATCGATTAGAAATCCAAGTAACAAGTCTGAATTCAGTTGTTGAATATTCGATGAAGTTAAACAAACACCATGATTGGTGGTTATAATGCTGGTTGAAGTTGCTGACAATGAGGTTGTAAAAGGGTAATAACACATCAAATCTTGAAATAACTGTGTTGAACTACAAAACAATCGTGAATCTCCGATACTAATGAAATTAATATTATGTCCAAGATTTAGTAAATAACAGATACATATTTTTCAATTTTCAATTACTTCTTTTCAATCAAAACAAGAGGGTATTAGAATTTCAATTTTGTTGTTATTTAATAAGTTTATCAATGTTTTTGCTAAGCTGTAATTGTATGTATAAATTATTCATAGATTGATTGTTTTTGTAGTAAAATATAACTTATGAACACATGATTTGTATGCATTGGGATTTGATAATCCTGTTAGATAAAACATGGTTGGTTTTTAATCTCTAAACGTGTTTATTTATTTCAACTTTGTAATTGGTTTGGATAAATAATTCTGGATTAATACATACTGGTTGGGAATAAGGTCGTTCGTTTGTAAGTCAATTGATGTGGTTGGAACATGTTGTCAAATTTAACTGATTTGTTTTAATAAATTGGCTGTATTTGTTAATGTATATAAATTTTAGATAATATTGATTTGTTTTGAATATTTGTTGATAAATTGTATCAGGTCGTTTTATTAATGTTATATTAATTTGGATTGATTATAGAAAGGATTTGTTAACATCTTACGAATAGCTTTAATCTGTTGGTATGTTAATGACATCTTGTTTGTAGATGTGTAGAAAGTCTGTTGAATAAGTTATCTTGTAATACCTGTTGGTTTGTTGTAAGTTTATGATTTAAATGTGTTTAGATTTCTTTAATTTAATTCAAATTTATTAGAATGGTTAAACTTATAGCTTATAATATCGATTAATAAACGGTTGTTAGTTGTAAGAGCTAATACGATGTTGATTTTGGTTAATTGATTTAACTTTTAAGAGAAAATGACATGGTATAAATAGTAAGACTGTTACGTTGATTTCTTTCAGAGTTTTTTGAGACAACATATTGATGAGAAGAATTGATAGATTGGGTTTTTGGTTTAGTTTAAGTTATGATTTATGTTTGTATTGAATGATTAAAACTTCTACTTTTTGTATAGAATTAATTACATGTACAATACTTCATATTCTGAATTATAACAACAATCGGTAAGCATAAAATTTAGAAGGTTTACTGAGATCTATCAATATACAGGGGATAAACTTTACCATTGGGTTTATTATAAATTAGATATAAATTATGGTTCTCTTTGAATTACATGTAGTTAACTTAGGTTCTAAAACAACATATATATACCTGTTTGAATAAACAATCTTAAGAGAATATCTATAATGATAGGTTTATAAGGGTGCATGGGCGTTGTGTTGGGTTTAAATAGATATTAATTCTAATTATTATTGATTTGATTAAGATGAATTAGGTTGTAGTGATATCTTGTTTTAATTGAATTATGTTTTATGTAATTTATGTCAATGTAGATTAAGGTTAAAATTTTGTTGTAATTTAGAATTGGAGTATGTTTTGGTGATTTAAAGTGTTTTTTGTTAATGGAGGATTGATTTGGTTGGATAAATATCGGACATAAAGATGTAGATCATTATATAATTATTATCAGGATTAAAAGAGGTAATATAATAAGCATGTTAACCGTTATATGTGTTGTTAGTTTGTTTATATAAGTTATTTATATGTAAATAGTTTAAGAAGATTTGTGTTGGTCGGATAGGAATATAATGTTTAGAATTAAATGACATATTGGTGATTAGAAAGAAGTAGTTGAAATTATAAATTGGGTAGTTGTAATTGTATTATCATGGCTATGAAATTATGATGGGATGAAGTAGTGTTTTAAATTTGTGATATTGAAACCAAGAATAAATGGTGTTTGTTTGGATGGGTTTAAGTTTATAATAATATAACAACAATAAGTTCAGTTTTATGATGAAATTTTTGTTAACTGTTGACCAGTCATTTATCATGTTAATTTAGATAGGTTTATGCTTATATTTGTGTTTTCAATCAAAGATGTTAATTGGTTGTTTTGAACGGGATTAATAACATACATAAGTTTTGGTATATTGATAGGGTAGGTTTAAAGTTTTCGGTTTATAAAGGTTGTTAAATGCGTATGGTCGATGTTTTAACTTGAGGTTAATAAATAGATGTTAAGAAAACAAAATTGTAATGTGTTGTTAATAGACGGGAATTGTTGATAGGATGTTATAACGTTTGGGTGTTAGTAGTTGTGAGAATGTGGATTTAGATATGGATTTAATGTGGTTATTGGTTTGGATGTTTTTGTTGTTTTAATTCATCTTTAAGGTGAAATAGTAGAACAGGTGAATGGTTATTGGTGTGAATGTTGTATCTGTTTGTTGAAATTGATTTGTTATGTATAAACTTGGGTATCGAAATTGTTGTATTAGTAATTAGATAATGTGATAAGGTTTTGTATATAATTTGTAAATATTTCGATGAGATTATTAGTAATAAGAAGTAGATTGGTATAAATATTGTGTTGAAAGGGTTAGATGGATCAAATATGTTAGGTTTTGGTTTTAGGTTCAATCATGGATTACATGGAGAAATGTTGAGGATGAAGCGGTAAATGTGTTGGTAAATAAAGAGATTAAATTAAGGAAAAACCATATTGAATTAGTAGTTGTATAAACATGAAATGATATGGAACAAGGAAGTGAATAGGATATTGGTGTGTTTGTGTTGGGGATTAGTAAATGTAATTGTTGATTGGATAAATATGGGGTTATAGGATTTATATTTGATTGATAAAGGGTTTAAATTTGGTTATCTATGTCAATAATTGGTCTCATTGATGAGGTAGGTTAACTTATTGGGAAGGAATGGGGTTAAATTACATAGAAGTTAAAATGTGGATGTTTAATTTATAATTTATGATTTTGGGTTTTTATTGAGAGTAGTTTAATAACAACATTTTGTTTGCGGAATAATAATGTGTAGTTAGGGGTTGGTTTTTTGGGTAGGATATACGTTGGTTAATATTTGTTTTGTTGGAATGGAGGTTGGTGTTAAATATGTTTAAGATTTTTAGATTAATGTTTTGGAACAATGAGGTGTTTGGTAGAATGCGTTATTGGGTTTAGAATTGGAAATAAATGTGTAGTTTATTAATCAGATTAGATTAATTGGTTTCTATTAGTTTGTGTTAGTAATTCTTATAAATTTGAGGTAAAATCAATATTTATTATGGTTGTTAATATTCTTAGGGATTAGAATAGTATTTTAATCATGTTTTGGGGTGGATTTTGTTGTTTAGTTATTAATATTGTTTGTGTAGAAATTTAGAAATATGATGTTGTTTTATGTAAAAGATTATTGGGTTTGAAAGGTAGTATGAGTTATTCTATTGTTTATTTGTTTTATTTGATTGAGATCTTTAGTGGAAATTAACAAGTTATATGTGTTTAGTTTTAAGTTGATTTTAGGAAACAATTCGTTTAAAGTTCAGGAAGTAGATCTTATTTTGAGTAGTAGTAATAGGTTGTTATGTTTTTGGTAGGTTTAGTTGTTTTGTTTGTCTAAAGTGTGTGTATTATTCTGAATTGTTGGTAGTTTGAAATATGTTTTGAAAAGGATTAGAGACTTGTATGGTTGTTGGAAAGGTTATGAAGTTCTAGAAGTTATAGGATTGATAATATTATGATGTTGGTTGGGATTTGTTTTAAGAGTAATGAGTTTTGAGATTTGATAGGTGTAGGTTTAGTTGTTTGGACGTTTGGGATGATTTTCTTGGGTATAGTGATAATTTTGTTGGGTTTAAATATTGTAGTTAAAATTATGATGTTTTAATTATTAGAAATATGTTAGTAAATTGATGTTGAAGTTGTTTGTGAACAGATGTGGTGAAATGGTAACTATGGTGGGATGATTGGAAGAAAGGAGTATGGAGGAATGGGGTAGATATAGGTTTTGAGTTTAGTTTAGAACATGTTAATAAATGTAGAATAATGGGATCTAGATAAAGAATAAGATTCGATTGGGATGAGAATTCAGTTCTGTTTATGTTGATTCGGGGTTGTAGATAGATTTATAGGATGAAATAATAAAAGTGGTAGATGTTGTAAGAATTTGGGATCAATAATTGGAAATAGAGGTGATAACGGATTGCTGGAGGTATTACATCTTGGGGATGGAGAATGAAGTTGTTTTGTGATATTTAGGGAATTAAGATCTTTATCCTAGTTATATAAGATTCGGTTCATAAATGTTTTGTTTGATTAATTGGAATGTTGTTTTGTTTAATAGATTCGCTGTTGGATTATGGGGTTGTTATGATGTCAGTTTAAATAGAGGTTAAATGTGATAAGTAAGAAGAAAAGAGGATGGTTGATGTTTGGTGAATTGGAATTGCATTGGAGCAGTATGTGTTTGGGTTGAAAGGATGAGAATAGGGAGATTAGAGGTTATAGGACTGAAGGGTGTTAGAAAGATAGAAATAGGAATTGGGAGAACGGGGAGGGATTAATGTTTTGTTGTGTTGGTCGGATGTTTGAGATTTTGATTAATCTTATTAAGAGGTAAGGGAGATAGAAGGGGATTAGAGATAGAAGGGAGGTTGACATAGAGGGTATCAATATTATGGACTTGATTTTAGTAGGAGAGAATGGTGATTTAGGTTGGACAGTTTGATGATTTTGATTGGTGATGTTGGGTTGTTGAGTTGTGAGGATGTATAGAGGTCAATTGGTAAGGTGTGGAGGATCGTCATTGGACAAATGCATGTAGTAATGTTTGGATAAACGTTGTAATATTTTGGATGTTAGATAATAGGATTTATAGTTGATAAAATAGTGAATTGTCATGTAGGATTGGAGATGTTACGTCAGGTTGTTAGGTGTTTAGGTTTTTTGAAGAGGAGAATGTTTATCTATTGGGT
>NZ_NXGO01000125.1:0-787 GCF_002774925.1 Candidatus Hodgkinia cicadicola | reverse complement strand
CATGTATTTATGCTTCTTATAAAATTATGTAGTTTATATACCTTCTTGTATGCCATCTCAAATAATTTTAGTGATGCCTGCTGAAGCTGCGTTGTAGCCTTACGGATTTCTTCTGGATCTGTGGTTTCTTTATTTGCTAACTTTTCTCTTACTTGTGCAATATTTTCCTTTAATTTGTCACACTGAAAACAACATTTTGTAAATTGAATGACAATTATATCTGCATATAAAAGAATTATACAAGCTATTAGAAATTAAACTTAAAGTTCATACATTAACATACGAAAATCTCCAAATAAGAAATGTTAATGAACATAATTATTCAAGATCAACTAAGTTTCAATAGTTTTCTTCTATCAAAATAACTAAAACATTCAAAATTATGTATATGACTATCTTTGTTTCTTAGCCTCATGTTCAGAGAGAAGGAAAAGTGAAGGACAAGTAAAATTAGTAAATTTAGGTTCTCACCTCTTCTTTTGGCAACTGATCCTTAAATTCTTCCATTTTAGCCTCGGTATCATGTATAATACCTTCAGCCTGGTTAATTGCTTCAACTCTATCCTTCTTAACCTTATCAGTCTGTGCATACTGTTCTGCATTGCGGACCATGTTTTCAATTTCATCTTTACTTAAACCACCCGATGACTGAATGACAACTGTGGACATTTTCATAACATATAATAAATAAATAATATAATGATATTACATACATTTTCTGTATAAATATTGTAATGCGACATAATAGTAGCCCCATCCCAAAACCTAAAACCGCTCAATTAAGTAG
>NZ_NXGO01000124.1:0-1448 GCF_002774925.1 Candidatus Hodgkinia cicadicola | reverse complement strand
GTCAAAGTCTGTTGGTAGTATTTCAATTAATGATATAATAAATAATGATCATAACGTTTCAAGAGGATGGGTTTCTAGCTTTAGTTTATCTGAGAACAGGATAATGGAAGGTAATTGATCCCTGAAGATGGTAGAAATGTTGGATAGAATAGATAATACAATAAAATGATCACTTAATGTTATAGAATTTGAATCTGAATTGACTCCTAGATTATTACGTCAGATTGATAGGTTTGTTTTATAAAAATTATTTGTATTGTGACATATTAAAATTCATTGAGAGTATATGTAAAGATATTTCAATAGATTATTTCGAAACATCGAAACGTATGTTATATTGTTATTTTAGGTATTCTGCTAAAAGAATGAACTGTTTATATGTTATAACCTGTTGGACAACGCAGGTATGCAAATGACTCAATCCAATTTTACCAACAAGATATAAAGGTGTTTTTGATCAGCTCAAGATTTATAATTATATTATTTGAAATTTACCTACTAATTGGTTTAACTCTATGGTTGCGTTGCAATTTGAAATAATGAATGTAATAAAAGACGTTGTTAATGAGATATTATTTGATAAGACAATAACAAAAGATAGATTAGTCATGATAACGATAATAGTAAGTGATGTTAATAAATTAAAATTATTTAAAAATATAAGTTCCAATGATATGTCGGATTTTATTAAATTGAATATAATTTATTCAAAAGGGTTAACAGAAAGTGGTGATGTTATGGTTTGTGATTTTGTTCGGATAAAAATTAGTATTAGGTTTAAAAATCTATGTAATAGATGCAAGAAAATGGTTAATTGATAGATATAAACAGTTTAAAACAAGTATTTGGTATATTCTTTAAAGAATTAATAGTAAAAAGTATTGAAATTAACTAATACGTGATAATTGTAATCCGATTGTGTCTTGGTAAATGAGAACAGATAATTTAAATAAATATAATTAAGAATAGAATTGTTTCTTCAATTCGAAAATAAGTTCAAGTTTTGATAAACTTTAATAATTGTGTTGATTTTAGTTGAATTTTGTTGTTAGTAGTTCAATAAATTTATTAGTTAAAACAACTGAATTTAAATCAGTTTCAATCAGATATATATTAAATAATCTATTAATAATTAAATATCATGAGTATTTCAATGAAGTGATCTTATGTTATTTTTAATCTTATTAATATTAATAATTAAATATCATGAGTATTTCAATGAAGTGATCTTATGTTATTTTTAATCTTATTAATATTAATAATTAAATATCATGAGTATTTCAATGAAGTGATCTTATGTTATTTTTAATCTTATTAAGATGGTTAATTATTAAACCAACAAAATAATGTTTTTAACTCTGATATATTTATATTATTGTTAACCAACAATAGATCTCGGATTAAATTGTATGGTAATATTAAACATAAATTTATGAATGTTGAGGTTA
>NZ_NXGO01000123.1:0-792 GCF_002774925.1 Candidatus Hodgkinia cicadicola | reverse complement strand
CATGGCCACTATGGGCCTCTATGAATGTTATAACTGCTTGTCTGCTGATTTTACTCACTGTTGATCCCCTGTGGGGGGGACTGATACCTCCCTGGTTTTGTCACTGCACACATTTTAAGTTTGTTTGATTGAAAGGAAAGTGCTAAGAATAGTAGGACCAGTGTGAAACAGAATAGTCAATGGATAATCAAAAGTAATGTGGAAATAGCTGATTTACAGACAATTAAAACATAGATCTCAAAGATTTGCATGGTTGGATCCGTTAATATTTTAATAATTATTTTTCTATAATCAGAGTACAAAAAAATACTTTACCGATACAAGTCCACTCTTTGTGACTGGACATATGGGCCGTACCGTCCACCTACGGATGGTCCTTCATCAGGTGTAATTCCGGTCCATGCTAAATCTTCTTCAAGTTTCTGCACGGCACCTGGAACTATTCTTGTTTGATCTGTGTCTTCAATTCGTAAAATGAAGGTTCCACCTTTCGACTTGGCCAAAAGGTAATTATAAAGTGCTGTCCTTAATCCGCCTAAATGTAAAAAACCTGAAGAGAGCAAAACGTACATTTAACTTGGTTGTTGTTTTACCACCAACATATTCTTATGAAATACAATTAAAAACAGTCTAACCATTTTTCTTTTACATTAATATTACATAATAATAATTTTACATTCTGTATCAAAAAAACAAATCAAACTGCATAAATAAATATGAATGGAAATGACCAAAACAAACAGTGTTCACACAGAATTATTTAAAACACATTTTCACTTACTACAAGATTAA
>NZ_NXGO01000122.1:0-795 GCF_002774925.1 Candidatus Hodgkinia cicadicola | reverse complement strand
AAGACCAAATGTATTGATTTCTTGGACTGTCAGATGACTATCCATTATCAGAGTCTTTATTGATGACCTTTTGCATTGTTGCTTGCTTCCTGAGACATTGGTTGTTTTTTTCCAGTTTCACTTCTTATTTGACTCTTAATGATTAGAATAGAAAATCTATACAAACATAATATAACATACATATGCTTGCTGATTTGTAGGCATTGAAATGTTCCACAAGATCTTAGAAGAAGCACAGGCTGGTGATCAGTTAGGTGCGCTTATACGAGGGTTAAAAAGGGATGATCTTCGCCGAGGTATGATTGTGTGTAAACCAGGATCTGTTAAAGCCCAAGACCATGTTGAATCACAGGTAAATATTATTAGTAGAATAGATGTAGAAATTTAACAGTACCTTGGTGAATAATGATTGGAGATCTGATGTGATATGATATGTCATATCAAAGCAGGAATTTTTCAGAATTGCTAAAATTATTTATATTTTTGTGTTTTAATTTTTATTTCGAAAGTTACTTCTAAGTGATGTTTGCCTGTATGTATTATAACCCATATTATAATTGTAAGAATACTAAGCATTTCCACATCTTAAAGGTTCTTGTCTAGTATAAACCAGTAAATCAGTTTTAACCCTTGAAAGAAGTACAAGAATAACACAGAAATGATTCTTTATCCGGCTTCTCTTTTTTTTTGGACAATAGTTATACAATTTTAATTATGTTCTGAGCTGCAAATTTCAATAGCTAAGTTTTTTAACAAAAAGTCATTCATTCATATACGTGTTGTGAGTCTATGTTA
>NZ_NXGO01000121.1:0-798 GCF_002774925.1 Candidatus Hodgkinia cicadicola | reverse complement strand
CTACCTTTTATTACTGCTGATAAAAATGGTCCAAAACATTTAACATGTAACTTATCAAGATCAAAATTAGAAGAACTTGTTGATGATCTCGTTAAAAACACAATAAAACCATGTGACCTCATTCTGAAAATTTCAACCCACCATCATGCCTCTTACAAATAAAATTCACCACCATTACCTTTGTCAATACTGCAAGGATTGCATGCTAACACTGCTTCACCTTTACATACAGAGAAGGTTTTGCACAGCTTTTCAGTGCCCTGTCTACTTGCCACAACAAAGTAATTCATGTTGAAGATCTTTCCGTATTATTTATGTTAATCCTCAACTTCTTTTCTTTATTTCTGGTGTAAGCCAATTCATAACCATCTTTGGCCACCTTCCTTCCATCATTCATATGACCATACCACTTCAGTCTTTTTGCATCAATCGTGACACTTGTAGCTGTCCCTATCTGTGTTCAACTGATCACCTATGTTGGTATTCTGTACTGTAATCTACAAGATACATCTTACTTTATTGTGCAAGGTAATTCTGCAACGGTGTTTCCCATACCTCTCAACGAGGGCCGGCCTCAGCGCTTCTGCCACCATGTACAGTATTTATGAGTGCCGCTTCCCTCCCTATTTGAACTCTGAACACATTCACGCACACTGGACCTACTCTAAAGATACGGCGATTGCCTTCAAATGATGACTAGGAATGTTTCCATTGTTGTGTTTATCAAAAAAACTAGAACTTTTTTGCGTTTACGATGCGGCGAACAGCGACAATAAAAGTTGTAGAGACAATACAAGG
>NZ_NXGO01000120.1:0-3724 GCF_002774925.1 Candidatus Hodgkinia cicadicola | reverse complement strand
TTGTATCATGTTATGATATCCATTATATGCCAATTCTATTAATATTTCAGATCTATTAATACCATACCTTAAAAGAGATACCCTTTTAACAAAACCATGCCTTTCAAAGGCCATTGATAAATTAAGTTTAAATTTAGAATATGGAACATAGATTAAAACTTTTTTGCTCTGGAACAGTTCTTAATATGTGTCAACATGTTTGCTATCGAAGCTATCAAGATGATTTTATCATTCCTGGTAATAATCCTGTATTAGCCAATTGTTTAATTATTCTTCTTGATATTCCGAAGAATCTATAATATCCTCTGGGTCTACCAGAGATAATACATCTGTTTCTTAGCCTAACTAAACTTGCTGTCTTCGGTAAATCAATCAATGATCTGGTAGTAATATATTTTTGTTCCGTTGTTGCCAACGGAGAGTTCAATGTTTTCTTCAATGTTAATCTTATTAGTTTATATTTTTGTATCTTGTTGTTTATTTTCTTACAATTATTTATAGCACCGAACCTAGACATTTACAACGTTTAATCTGATTGGTTTAGAATCATGTCAATACAGAGTTTAATGTTAACGTATTGATGTAAATAAATAATATTAAATCATGTTAGATCAGTGTTAACACATGATAATTATTTCTAATAACATATAATCCTATATTAATAAACAAAATGTTGTCATAAAGGAGATAAAAAATAAATCTTTTATTAATTCTTTATTTTATGAATTAGTATTGAGATGTTTAATTTATCCAAAGAATTATATAGTTTCATTTGGAATGTGGTCCAACCTTGGATCTGATTACTCAAATGTATTGAATAATTTGAATTGGGATATTACTGATTTAATGTTAATCAAAACTATTATAAATTCTGTTACCAATGAAATAATAGATATTACAACGTTGTTAGAAATAACATCGATCTTGTTGTTAGTTTATTTAAGATAAAGCAGTTTATTAGTCATATAATGGCATGAATATATTTTTGATCGATAAAACATGTATCAGATTACTTACAAAGTATTAAACATCTGTTAAAAGGTCATAAATATATTAGTTCAATTAAATTAATTTTAAATTATTCTTATTAATAACAACTAATACCATTTTTAGCAAGTAAATACATAAACGGCCAATAATCTTGGCTATAACCTCTTCTTAGTTATATGTCCGCTTAATCCCATAGTTTTATCTCTTAAACTTTACATATTTTAATAAAGTTCTCTTGTTTACTTACAAATATTAGTTTAAACAACTTCATTGATCAATGACATACACATTTGATTGATGATTTTCGGTTTCTTTTAATCTAATCTAAATACTTAAAGTACTTTAAGTTCTGGTTTATTGTTTAAAATAGTAAACATAACTTCCATTGAATTTATTTATCTTGATATCTATTTAATCGGTCGAATACATAAATTTATAAACATATTAACAACGTTGTTTTGTTAATTTAGAGTCTTTATATACCATAAATTATTGGAGATTTTATCATCTCTCTAACATTTATCACAACATTTTGTTGTTGTTCTTAATAATATTTAATATTAAGTTAATAAATTCTATTTCAAAATTATTACCAACCTAATAATAGATCCTAGGTAAATCTATTATGTCATCCTTATCAAGGAACCATAATTTATGCTTAGATATTTAAGAACAATTTATAATTAAACCTCTAACACTATTCTGATCTTCTTATCTTTATCCGATATTAGACATTTCATTGTTCTTTGTTATTATTATCTTATATCTTTTTAAACATGTTTCTTTCGATAACCAATAACATTGTTGTTATTAACAGTAGTTATCCAATGATAATTACATCTAACTTATTAAGTTTATTATTCTACATACTAATACTTACATTAATCCTAAGCTATGACCAATGGATTTAAGAACCAACGTCCATAATCCTTTTCTAGAATATATCATATCTTAATATTATCTTATTAATTCCGATCTCGAAGGAATGACTTCATGTGTATCTCTATCTTGTGTTGATAATCTTTGGTTTACTTTATTAGTATTGCTATTGAAATACCATAAAAGATTTTTTATTAATCTCTTTACAAGTACTTTCCATGAAGTTAAGAATATTAACTCTAACAGATTCAATTCAAACATGGTTAACTTAAACTATTACTATTTCCATTACTCCATGAGTTCCATGTTCGTTGTAACAACGGATATGAGATTTTGTTAGTTTCTTTATATTGATTTTATTATTTATTTCCATCTTTAATTTGTATATTACTTGTATAATATTCCAGATTTCAATGCAACGACCATATGTAGGTTATTTCAGCATTTATGTTAATATAAAATACATTAATAAAAGATATTTACAACGGTATTTCCACCTCCATCTATGTCATACTATTTGAATAACATCTATTTTATTCGTTATTACCAAAAATATCTTAACTCCGAACCTTCAGTGTATCTCTTAAATCAAAGATCTAGCTTGTCGTTCTGATGTTTACCATCATTGATATATTTATCTGTTTTATTATGTTAGTTTATAAGTTATAACAACCGAATTGGTAAATTTTATTACTCTAACTGTTTAACAAAGATTTCAATGTTTAAATCAAAGTAATTTCTTGGGTATAATGTTATGATCCTTGGTACTAATATTCTATCAGAATACAAAAAATAAAATATTATATGGCTTCAGGATTATTTTATAGAGTATTTCTTTTTTTCAATTTAATATTTATCTTTAATCGATTAATATTTCTTATAACTATTTGTTAAGTAATGTTCTGTAACTTACATCTTTAGACCTTTAATATTTTGTAATAATCTTCGGATATAAATAATTCTTTTTATTTACAATTAGATGTTATTAACAACCAAATGTTGTGGGATTAGTTTTCATCCAATTATATTAACATTTATATTTAATCCTATGTTGTTAACATCCTGATTACTAATCAACAATCAAACGTTTGGTTTCATGTGGTTCCTAATTGTATTAAACTTGTTAAACATTTTATATCTTAAATCTAAACCTTTTATCCTATATTATTTTATGGTATATATTTCAAGAAATTAACTAACAACACAGATGTCTATTTTTTGTTACACAACGTTATGACTACCAATAACATTACATGTATCATTTTAATAACATATATGTTTCAATAACATTGGATATTATTAGGTTATAATTGACATTGTTAATAAAATGGTTAGTATTATCCAACATGTATGTGTGACTTTGTTGTGTAATGGTAATCCACTTAGTTTATGGTCTTAATCAGTAGATATAAGTAATTTTAATTTAAACAAATAACATTCCATTATCTATTTCAGATGTTTTATTAATGAATTATAGAGGTGTATACACATTTCTTTGATTAATTCCAACATTGGTTCTACAATAATATTTCTATGAATTCTATTTAAAATAAATAAGTAATTTCAATATCAATCTTGACATTGGTTGTTAACATGTTCTTGGCAAGTTGCTCATAACTACTTGTTGTTGTAACTTTCCATCCTTTGTTATCCATTTATTCCAATGTAAATAGAATATTTCTTCCACTTGTTCCTTTTTATTAATCTTATTTAATAAGATGATCAGTTGGAATCATTGTAACTGTTCTTATACCTCGATCATTTCTTAACCAACGTTATGTTCCGATCCTTCAGTTGTTAACATAAAATGATCCTTGTTTGGATATTGTTCTGATTATTGTTGTATCCTTTAAGT
>NZ_NXGO01000119.1:0-1466 GCF_002774925.1 Candidatus Hodgkinia cicadicola | reverse complement strand
GGGAGATGGTAAATAATTGACTAATTATATCTAATACAGGTTGAATTGTTTTGTTGTTTAATGTACTACCACACATAATTGGTAATATTTTACCTGAAAGTGTTGTTAATCTTATTAATGATATTATACTTACACTTGGAATTTGTACGGTTTTAATGTACTTTCTGGACACTCGAGCCAGCCACATACACGAATGAGGCTACAAATGTATCAAAATATTGCTGTCTAGGAGCTTCCGTGTAAAACTGTTGGCTCACACCATGTACATTAGCAGATAGATCAAATGTAAACTCTATTTGAAGTATGATAACAAAGATAGATTGTGTTGCCCCAGACCACTCTAAGAATATACACTGTATATGATGTCTTGTAGGCAGGGATTGAAATAAAACACATGTCGCTGTCGACACCTTGTCTATGTACTGATATCACAAATAATTTTTTTAACTCACTGTGTCTCATTCTGTCTCTTACAGTTCTATATATGGTTGGTAATGACGTCATTCACAAACATGCATTATTTCAATATTGACCATCCTAGTATAGTCTAGGTCAACGTTTCTTAACCTATGGGTCGCGATCCAATCGAGGTGGGAGGGTTTGGTGGGTCGCGAAGTCGGGCTCAAAATTTTACTATATAGGTCTAGTATATTTACTCTAAATTCTATTACATTTAGTATTAAGTAGAATTAAGTATGTATAATTTGTTTAAGCGTAAAAGAGTTCGATGTTAGCAAAAATATGATTATAAACTGGGTGCACACCTCTACGAGTAATTCTGCTGGCGCTCGTGCTTATTGCTCTTATGAAGTGTTATACCCTTCAAGATGGGTCTCGGACTTAAAAATGTTGATAACCACTGGTCTAGGTTGTTTCAGTCGTATATTCTACAACCTGGTAAAACAAAGTATGTTTGTCTATAAATGTATTGTACATTAATACAGAACATTTTAGCGTATTCTATAAATAGTGTATGTATAAACAGTGTGCATCAATATACATAACTAATACATCAATTGTGGATAATGTAAATATACGTAAATAACATAATCTACGTACTTAACCTATACGTAATGACAAATAGTTTTAAGAAAACAAATCACAATATCACTTAATATATTATGCAGTAATATATGTGTTGGTTGTTCTCTAGTATACGATAATGATTCATAAGACCGGCGTTATTAAGCATGAGCAACCATTATGGAGCTCCACTGTACCTACGTTATGTGTGAATGTATTCATAGTGGACGAATACGGCGTCAGTCCTCTTAGTTATGGAAACGTAAAAATACAATAACTATGCTTAATTTCAACTCTGATGATCTGAAAGATAACCAATTTTTGAAATGAATTTCAGGTTTTCTTTGTGCTCAGGAAGAAACAGTCGCAAGTGACATTTTTGCATGTTTACCACCACACCAATTTGGCCGTATCTACGTGGGCTTACTTGAAATACGTTAAAG
>NZ_NXGO01000118.1:0-808 GCF_002774925.1 Candidatus Hodgkinia cicadicola | reverse complement strand
TTTCAAACGGTGGTTTTGGATCTCAGGGTTATTGTTATAAGTGGTCTTTACATGAGGCACAGAAAAATTTATTGCGTACTCATACTACTGCTGTTAGTGCACGTATGTTGTATCAGTTAGCACAAGAAAAAGTTTTCAAACCAGTTAAATATTTTAGTATTGACAGAGTATTTAGGAATGAAACACTTGATGCAACACATTTAGCAGAATTCCATCAAGTAGAAGGTGTTATAGCAGATTATGACCTTACTTTAGGAGATTTGATTGGAGTTTTGTATCAGTTCTTCAGGAAATTGGGTATTACAAAACTAAATTTTAAACCAGCCTATAATCCATATACAGAACCAAGTATGGAAATATTTTGTTACCATGAAGGACTTGAAAAATGGATAGAAGTTGGTAACTCTGGTGTGTTTCGTCCAGAGATGTTGCTGCCAATGGGACTGCCAGAAAAAGTGAATGTTATTGCTTGGGGTTTATCACTGGAAAGGCCTACAATGATTAAGTATGGTTATAATAACATCAGAGATCTTGTAGGACCAAAGGTGAACCTTCAGATGGTTAATGATAATGGAATTTGTAGATTAGATAAATGACAACAGATAGAATGTTTTGTAATAACAAGTTAAATAAATACTAATATTTTATTGTTCAGAATTAAAAGTTATCATTTTTAAATCCTTGTATGTTTGTTTTTAATAAATTCTGAGTACACAGGTAGTTTACAAAATATGTATAACATAAAGGTAGAGATAATAAGTAACAAGTTATATTATTTAATAATAAAGTTGTGTTAGTGGTTATAATC
>NZ_NXGO01000117.1:0-811 GCF_002774925.1 Candidatus Hodgkinia cicadicola | reverse complement strand
AAGTGGCGATTTACACAGTGTGGTTCGAAGTGTTATGTGTTTTATAATCGGGCGGGACAATTGTAATACAATTGTGTTTTATATTAGTTGACATTTTATTGCGTGTGAACAATTTTTATTTGATTTGTTGTAAGAGACTATCTTGTTGATTACAAACTGTTTAATTGTAATAATTAAAGCTGGTGATTAGTGACTTAATTGGTGTCTTGTATTTTGTTTTCCACTGTACCATATGACGATCACTAGAGCGCCATAACAATGTTGTTATTGTAAGCATAGTAAATCTTATTATGTTGTTGTTACAGGTGTTTATAAATTATACCCCTTCTGGTTTGTTTAAGGATAAAGAACTGCAAAGACTACTACGAGATTCTGGGTGTGACAAAAGAAGCTACAGATAGTGACATGAAGAAGGCTTACAAGAAACTTGCTTTGCAGTTACATCCAGACAAGAACAAAGCGCCAGGTGCAGCGGAAGCATTCAAAGGTCAGTCTGATCACTACAAATATCATTCCATTCCATGATTAACACTAATGTTCAATGTGGTCATAATTTTTCACACAAATTAAATTTTTGACTTGCTTTATTTGTCCAGTAATTGTTCAGTTTTCTGTTTCCTAGTTTTGATTTTTACTTCCATATTCCTTAAGGAATGGAAGTATGGTGATGGCAAAAAAAATCGTGTTCGAGATTATTGCAGATTCTGATTCTACTACACTCAAAACATGAAAAAAAGTCGTTTTCCGAAAAGTGTCTGTGTGTCTGTCTGTCTGTCTGTCTGTCTGTCTGTCGTCTGTCTGTCTGGGTGTC
>NZ_NXGO01000116.1:0-812 GCF_002774925.1 Candidatus Hodgkinia cicadicola | reverse complement strand
AAATAAGTAAAAAAGTAGCTTTAACTTTGTGCATGTTGTTCAGTATTCTAAAAGTTATATTCTGCTCATGAATATTTGAACATTAATTTAATTACTAATCACGTAATCTAGGTATGTGATTAATAACAGGTAGTCTGGAAGTAATCACATACTCTAGGTATCGCAAGTAAAGAATTCATTTCTTTGAGTACTCCATAGTCTGAATACGTAACTCAAGCAAACATATAATAAGTTATCTATATTTATCAACATATATTGTCAGATCATCTATGTAGTGTGTAATACTTAAGTAAGTATTGACAGCCATCTGGTGGGTGGAATTAGAAGTAGGTGTTATCACCTTTAGTTTATACAGTATGGTAACAACTTTTTTGCAGCGGTTACACAGACTAATGTCGTCACATTCCAAGTTTGCAGACCACAAAGTTATCGAACACATTCGCAACATAGGTATTTCAGCTCATATTGATTCTGGCAAGACAACACTTACAGAACGTATATTGTTTTATACAGGAAGAATTGATGAAATGCATGAGGTAAGCAGTGTGTAGTTTTACTGTGTAGTTATGTAAGGTATTAAAATAATCTTTATGAGAACACTTCTTAACACAGATGATAAGTTTTTATCCACTAATCACTATATTTGCTACCAGCACACTTAAGGGATGCATTGAATAATCATAAACTGCCAGTTTGTGGTGTGAGTGTGTGCGCTCATTGTCACCGATAGTGGGATAAATTGGCATTTCAGTTTGTATTAAACAATTACAATTATGTACAATACTAATACATAAATATTGTTTAACTGCTTT
>NZ_NXGO01000115.1:0-3847 GCF_002774925.1 Candidatus Hodgkinia cicadicola | reverse complement strand
TTGGATTTTGAAGTCAAGTATAAATTCATCGATTTAAAACAACGTTTGTACAAAGCTGTAAATTTTAATATGTACGACTTATATGCTAATTGTAAATCATTTGAAAGTTTAACATTGATGCTATCGAATTCAAAGATGCCGTAACTTTGATGTCTACTTTTTAAGATTATTGTTTCGGTTCTTGATAAATGTCATATATGTTTAATGTATTTCTTTCTTAATAGTTCTAGATTTGTAACAACGTTGTCAACAATATCGTCCAGTTTGTTTCTGTCAGGTCTTCGGACATCGATAACAGTTGCACTTTGTATATCATTTTGTAGTCTTATTGATGAATCTTTATATACCAGAGCATATTGGTTTGGGATATCTGAACCATTATCTGATTCAATGGTGGGTTTAATCTTACCTACTAACACATCATTAGCATGAAGTTTACAACCTATTTTAACAATACCGTTGTTTTGAAGATTGGTTAAATGTTTTGTTGGGATTGTTTTGATTTTGTTAGTTAAGATTTCGTTTTTCTCTAATTCAATATCCACTTGCATTACATGAAGAGACTGAAATGTTCCTTTCGATACAATATCAGATGAAATTAATACAGAATCTTCGAAGTTATATCCTTTCCAACACATAAACGCTACCAACAGGTTGGCACCTAAGCTTAATTCTCCATGGTAATATGATTGACATTCGGCAATGAGTTCACCTTTTGAAACTAATTGTAATGGTAATACTGTTGGTCTAATTCTTATATACATGTTCTGATTATTATGTTTGTTTAATGGCAGTTTATAAACAAAATAACGGTTAATAGCAGTAGTATAGATAATAATTTTTGTTGAATCAACTTTGGTAACAATTCCATTAGATTTAGAGAATATGTTGTTATGACAGTTTTCAGTGATTAATTTTTCTGTACCTGTTCCTACCAATGGGGATTGTGGAGTCAATAATGGAACCGCTTGTTTCTTCATGTTAACCGCCATAAGACATCGTGTTGGATCGTTGTGTTTAAGAAAAGGGATTAAATTCGTTGAAGGAGAAAAGAATTGTTTATCTGAACAATAACATATTTCAGCTTCGGTTAGTTTGGTTAATGAGACTTTGTGGTTTTGTTCACATGTAATCCTATCTCCGAATTGTTTACTTTCTGGTATTATGGTTATATAATTTAATCTTTCGAGATAGCTTAGATATATTATTTGATTACTAATATGGCCGTTATGAATCTTATAATATGCTGTTAGTATGTTTCCGTTAACATCTATGCTTGAATAAGCGGTCAGGGTGAATATTAATCCTATGTTCTGACCTTCTGGTGATTCAATTGGACATAATCCTCCTTGATGTCAACGTTTTACATCTCTTTGTTCCAAGGATAGGGCTTGGTCGTTTGATTCTTCGTTCATACATGTTAGTCTTTGTTCATGGGAAAGTTCACATAAGCTATTGGTTTGTTCAAAGCTTTGACTAAATGATGAGGTGTTTAATGCATTGTATATCTTGGTTTGTAATGTCTTCCATATTGGAAGAGATGGTTCTTGTTTCATGAGATTATCAATTACAGTATCAGCGTTGTTCAAACAAAATAATTCATCTATATTCTGACATATAAGTTTTATTATTTCATCCCCAATACTTCAAACTGTTAATATATCTACATCTTTTGGTGAGATATGCTTATTGGTTTTTGTTAACGTTTTTCATATCATTAATCAGTCTTGCTTTGTTATTTGATCTGAGTCGTAAGCATGTTTTATACCTGTTAGATTGTTTATTCTCTGTCTATCAGACGATGTTAGTCATAGGTTTTTGAACTCGTCTTCTAAGGATTTTATATTACTTCTAACATCAGTTTGAAGATTAACAGCATATATAACTTTGTCTATTAGTTTAAATTTGGTGGAAATATAAGCTATACTTGTTTGATGTAAGGCTGTTCAAGTGTTTAGAGTTAATAACTCACATGAAATTAGAGGGTTTATGTTTTGATGTTTTTCTAAGTTTCTAAACAGGATTACTTTAGTATTTTGACAGATCTCAGTGAAATTTTTGATTAGTCTGTTTGATCTCCGTTTACTATATCACTTTGTGTTGTTTTGGTTCTGAATGTAGTTAAACTTTTGTCATTTTCCGTTGATAAAGGATGCTGTTTCTAGGTTTAATAATGATTTTAATAAATGAGAGTGTTTAGTTCTAAGTTCTAAGAGAGTTATTAAATATAATTCGTAATAATCGTCATATGAAATGATACATTGGTTGCCAGTTGTTATTTCTATGTGTTTGGTGTTAAAGGTGTCAAGTAGTATTTTGTATTCTTTTTCATCTATGTCATAATTAATTGAAGTTGATTTTATTAATTTTGAAATTATTATCTGTTGTTCTGCTTCCGAATATGGATTAAATTCGGTGTTTAGTTTGGGTAAAATTAACTTCGGAAGATCAAAAACAAGATAGTGGCTAATATATGGAATTCTGTTAAGTGTGTCGTATTTAATGTTATTGAATTTGAAGTAGATATAAAATTCGGTATTAAGTGACTTATTAATTATACAACTTAATTCTAAGCTTTTATTCTTAGTTTGATATGGAAATTGATTTGTTAAGAGTAATTTAAGTTTTGATATGTTTATTCCGGAGTTGTTTTTAATACCTATTAAGTTATAATAATATGTTAACTTTTGGGGCTTACAAAGAAACAGTTTGTTTGGTGGATTTTTGTTAGTATTGTTTAGTTTAAGTCTGTTACATCAGGTGACGGACATTATGTTATTAGTTGGGTAATTAGTTTGTTTAAAGTCTTTTTAGAAGTGTATTTGTTGAGGTTGAATCAGTTGTAGAGATTTGTTTTGTTGATATTAATTTTGAGTATTTTGATGTTTGTTTTGTTTAATAATTTAATAATATTATTCATATGGTGGCTTAGTAATTCAGATTTGTTGAGTTTTGATGTGGTGTAGTCGGCTGGGTTGTTATCACAGATTAGTATGTTTGTTTTATAACGATTACAAAAGGTCAATAGTGTTTCACCATCGATGTTTTCTTTGGGGTTGTGGTGATATACTCTTTTGAAGGTTGGTTCTTTATGTAATTCAATTTCATGATTATATTTGATATGGAGTAAGTCGTTAATCCTTCCTGGTTGTGAAGATTTTGTTTGTTCTCAGTATTTAAGGGAATTACCGCCCATTCAGTGTCTTGTCGTATAACATATAATCTCAATATCTTCGAATAGAACTGATATATGCTTTATGAATTTAGTTACAAGTGTAAATTTGTTGGAAGTGGACAACGATTTATCAATTATCAGTCGTAGTTTTCTTGGTTCTTGTTTAATTTCAACGTTGTATCTTGTGTAGATATCAGGTAGGTTATAGTATGCATAATGTAAGAAGTTTTTGTTAATAACTTGTATGGTTTTGTTGGTGTCATGGTTTTTGGTGTTGATGTTTTTAGTTAGATTTAATATTTTATCGAAACGGTTCGTATAGGATTTATACTTCAATGATTTAGTCAGTATGTGTGGATGATCTGATTGGGTATTTTTGTACTTGGTTAAATGGTTGGGTAGTATCAACGTTTGGAGTAGGATGTATTTGTGGATTTGTTTCGATGATGTTGCCAACAGTATGGCACTTGTGGTGTCTAATGCTAAGTACATCTTATGGAACATGAGGAACCAAAGACTTCGGTGTACTTTTCATGGATTAATGATCTGTCGGATTTCTTACATTTGTTCAGGTATGCGTATTTAAATGCTTCACCGATGCTGTTTAATATTATGGTTAATTCGGCTCATGATAATAGACTTCTAATAGAAAATGTGAGGCTAAGCTTACCT
>NZ_NXGO01000114.1:0-815 GCF_002774925.1 Candidatus Hodgkinia cicadicola | reverse complement strand
TAATTAAATCATACTTTAACGTCATTTAATAGATAGGAAAATACAGGAACTGTAGCTAATACAGTAGTTTATGTTCAGTTCAAGTGTCACAACGATATGACAAGTATATCACGCACATCCATGGAAACGTTTATCACTCGCGCACGCGTGCACATTTCCACAGATTCATAATTTGTGATTTATGGTCTCCAAGTCGCGTTATTGAAATAAAACTTATAGTTTACCTTATTTCTTTTCCATCTTGCGACTTCGTTATATGTCATACACGACATGTTTCGGGAAACATGTTCCCATCTTCAGGTTTAAAAACTGTTTGTTCTCACATGAAGAACTTGTCAACACAAATAAAAACTTATACTAACATCATTAAAAACACACTATATTAATAATGTACCGCATGAAGAATCAGTGCGCACTGTTTGGGTTCATAATCGCAACTGTTGATTTCTCATTTGTCCATAATCTGATAAACATGTTGTAACGCAGTATCGTACAAGCTGTTCGAGTTAAACGACAATTGATCGTTGAGCACTAGGTCTTTTTGTGTTCTCGATGCTTTGTAGATTTCGAATTACTCTAAGGCGCTCATAATTCGCCCTTTGTTGCAATATATAACGGTTTCAAATTTTTGGCACAACTAGTGTATCCGTGGTTATTATTAATTGTAATACTTCTATGAAATCTTTTGATTCTTTTAATCCTATGTTTAACAAATTCTTTATTTCTTTTATAACATTTATTTTATTTTTTCCAATACTAATTAACCTAACGTTGTATCTTTTGTTGTTAACAAGATCTACATGATGGTTTTGATC
>NZ_NXGO01000113.1:0-1489 GCF_002774925.1 Candidatus Hodgkinia cicadicola | reverse complement strand
ATCGAATTCAAACAAATTTTATTTCTTTTAGAATTAAGTTCGATACCGGAAAAATATAATACCAACGCCCCTAAACCATACGAATTAAACAATGAACTTGGACTTAGTACATTTCCTTTTGTCTTTGACATTTTGTCACCTTTCGAATCACAAATAATCGGATGAATCAAAATTCTTTCGAACGGAATTCTTTCCTTCATTAGTATATTCGAAATTCATATAGTGACCATAAATCTTATTTTCTCTCATGATTACTTGGTTATTACAAAAATTATGGATTCAAAAATTCAAGCATCAATTGTTTTTCCTTGTTATAACACTTTTTTGTAACTTAAAATATTTTTGAGTATTGTAAAATATAAAACGTTGCGCTTTTAAATGCCTAAAACTGTAAATTAAAGCGCATAGTAAATACGTGTAATTGAGTGTAAAATATAGACACTACTTATTTATAAGTTTCATATTTGTATTAATAATTCTGTGTACAAATAAATATGATATTTATGTTTTGTCTAACAAAAGCCAGTGCAATATGATAACTATACCGACTAAGGTCTATAGCTCACGAGTATGTCTATGGTAGAAAAACAATTTTTACAAATTACTTAAGTGACATTTACTCTAAATTAAATATGGGAGCAAGTAAATTAATAACCATAGCTTATTTATTTTACAGCCAGGACTGGTTTTACATGACCTACCCTATAAGCAATAAAAAAACCAATTCAACCCAATTTTTTCTCGCTACCCTGCATTTATTTGGTGTATACAACTCAATTTAATAAAATTATGTTTTATTTTTAATTCCGTACTTTCTACTTTCTCTTTCTTGTATAAATTATTTTGTATAGAATTAAAAATATCATCTGTGAACTACATTATTTACTAGAGCAAGAAGTAACGTATCTCCGGCCACAACTACGCTTTTCGGTGTGAACGTTGCTTTTCATTCTTTTCTTTCCCCGTACGCGCGCGCGCGCGCGCACACACACACACTACACGCAAACTTGTTAAAACGAATTCCTTGCGCAAGGATATCAAATTACATGGTAGTTAGCTTCCTTACCTGCATAAAAGTTAATTGTTTCAAAATAATAAAAGTTGTTACGTGTGGTACCAGATATCTATCGAAGGTCTTATAACGCAGTATAATAAATAATCTTTGTTACGTTCTGTATCGTGACTTGTGTATCTATAATTATTAATAAAGTTCAGCGCAGTCTTATTGCTATTTTTACGTCGTTTTTATGTGAAAATAATTTACAATCATATCAAATTTTACGCGCGCGCACACACACACACACACACACACACACACACACAAGATCCTCTGTAGCCATTTGGGTAAAAGACACACGGACAATCTCTAAAACGTTAAGCACTAAATCCACTGAGGCTTTACCAAAGTATATTCTGTTACATCCAATAAACCTTTATGACCCTCTTTTTTAGTGGCACCACTTAAAACCTATATTAAAAGGGTGAACGT
>NZ_NXGO01000112.1:0-818 GCF_002774925.1 Candidatus Hodgkinia cicadicola | reverse complement strand
AACCCTGATCGGGTTTGTGGAACAAGTTTATTTGGTTTCGAGAATGCTGGTATGTAAGCATTTAAGTTTATATTGAACACATCTGCTACTGAAATCTTAATATCTGGAAGGTCATTTAACCTTAATCTGTTGATCATTATAGTGATTTTGTTGTTTTAGATGTTTAAATAGAAATAGTAATATTGTAGGTATAAAATAAGAGTATGTTTAATGACCATAATGTAAGAAAACAATGTATGAGATCAATGAATTTAATGCTTATCGATGAGATCATGGTGATTTTGTTGATTCGGAAATATTATTAAAGGTTTATAAAAAGTAGTTGTTTTGTTATATTGGTTAAATATTCTATTGGAATATGATTGTAGGAATTAGATCGATATGTGTTGCACTTTTATCAGCTAATAGTCCCATAATACCTCCAACACATGTTAGTTCACAGACTAGTTGGGATTTTGTTAGGCCACCAATTGATGGATTACATGAGAGTTTACCAACATCTTGTTGATCGGCTACAACTATTGCGGTTTTAACAAGTTTGTTTGATGCGTTTGCTGCTTCGATTCCAGCATGTCCACATCCAACAACAACTACATCGTACAATTTTAATTTATTTTCCATAACAGAAGTAATTAGTTAAAGTATAAGCAGTTGTAGTTTCGTCACTATCATTATTTAATATTTGGTTGGCAACTTTAAGCATATCGAATTTGGTATCGATGTTTTTGATCAGTTTACATTTCTTTAATAAGGTTAGAACGGATATTTGTGATGGTGTTATAATGGATTTTTTTGTTAATTGCTTGAATATGTTGATT
>NZ_NXGO01000111.1:0-818 GCF_002774925.1 Candidatus Hodgkinia cicadicola | reverse complement strand
AACACCTATACCTTGAATTCCATGAGATTTAACTTGTTTTCCTGATAGAACAGATGCTTTTCAAGGTTCAACAGCAACAATTGAAGTATTTGGATTTTTTTTCTTTAATACTTCTCCAACACCCGTGATAGTACCTCCTGTTTCAACACCAGAAACGAAATAATCTATGTTCTTTATAGATTTTGTTATCTCTTTTGCCGTTGTTTTCTTATGGATGTTAAAACAATTTAAAGTACGGAAAGAATAATCTGAAAATAATTTTCACATTTGATGACTCAAAAATAAGTAGGCGATTAAAATTTTGTTGCTATAGACGGTCAATTGGTATTAGTAGTATTTTGAAAATAAGAACAAAATTGTTCAAGGTCAAGGTATGATAAAGTAACCATAGACTGACCTTGAAATAAGTGACTGAAAATTGGGCGCCGACCTTTGTGCTGGCGCTTTATGTATAAAGGAACGGACTACAGTTAAATGCATAGACTGACCTTGAAATAAGTGACTAAAATTGGGCGCCGACCTTTGTGCTAGCGCTTTATGTATAAAGGAACGGACTACAGTTAAATGCCGTATTTTGTAGTTATTGAGATATTATCTTTGTAAACTGGGGGCAAATGTTTTCATAAGCGCCCATTTGAAGCATGAGGAAAATAATAAAAAAAATAGATGACTCCATAAAAGAAATGTTATGAAACAGAGGCATGTGCTGAATTTTTATTATCTCCTTTTTCAGCATAGTCTAGTATGCAGTATATTTAAGCCAGCAGAATTAGTTATACAACTAAACCTGAAAGATCAATACAGCAACATGGGTTTAC
>NZ_NXGO01000110.1:0-1496 GCF_002774925.1 Candidatus Hodgkinia cicadicola | reverse complement strand
ATAACTGTACTATGAATGACTTATGTTTATGCAAAATACTAGTACTAAGTGCTATATTTCTATATGGATATGATGGCTGCTGGAGCTTCACATTTGGTTGTAAAAATACCATGTTCTTAACCAACTTTGTGAAATTCAGACGAATGGATATAGATACAAATAAATGTTTCATTCAAAAAAATAGATGGGCATGTTTCCTGTAATATCTACTGTCATCTGCATGCCTGTAGACAATAAAACCACACTGTTTTATATGCTGTCCACTGACACATTGACTGTACATCTTAAATTACATTTGGAAGTATATGTATGTGATTTCCATACACATATATATTTCTGAAATATTCGTATCGCTTTCATAAACTAAAATATCAGAATTATGATGGGAAAGTCAGCACAATATATAATCATATATTATAGGGATTAATATAGGGAAGGGGATTCAGAAGGAAACTGGAAATCAACTACAAAATCTTACAAAAATTTCTTATGAAAAAAAAAATGAATTGAAAAATGATCTACTACCATCTTGCCAATAAAGGAATGTTCACAGCTTCCCAAAGACTGAAATCTATTTGAGAAATTTTATCAACAACGATATAAAATGAATGAGCCACGGGAGAGGTCTTTTTCTGAAAATGCAAATTATAGAAAAAAGTATAGAGAAATGTTACACAAAGACAGTGTGAACAGTACTGAGGACTGTTTAGGATAGAACAAAATCACTCATTTTTCCTATGGGTAGACTGATTATCAATAAAGCTAGATTTTTTAAACAATTTCCCTGTATATATTAATTGAATCACTATTCCTTATAACTAATTGGTCAGAATTGTTCTGGTAGTTAGGAATTTTTATATATTGAAAAGAATATAAAAAAATGTATTCTTTGAGTACTCAGTCTAGCTTTTAAGTACTGAGAACGATTTGTTAAGAAAGTTAGTTTTTAATGATGTAATTAACAACTTTCATCCATATAATGTAGAAGGAAGTTAATTTAAATATATTTAACTGGACTGGATGGGGACATAACTTCAAGCAATTGACACAACAAGAGATCAGTAATTGTTACATACTTGCAGAATGCCATTAGCATCAATCTCAAATGTCACTTCTATCTGTGGAACACCTCTAGGTGCAGGTGGGATACCAGTAAGATCGAATTTACCCAGCAAGTGGTTATCTTTGGTCATTGGCCTCTCTCCTTCATAAACCTAAACAAAATCATATTCAATAAGAATATTTTATAAATATTAGATAAATTAATAAGAAAAATATGTATAAAAAAATTTTAACATTAGTTATGTATCTTTCAAATATCTGAAATGTTTACAAGTAATTATATTATCATATTTACAAAATTTATATGTTTTTATTGTATAGTTTCCATCATGATGAAATACAAACATACCGTATACAACTACTCTGTAAGTTTTCAAACATGAACTCTCTACCATTGCATTCAAATAATAGTGAATTAAATATCTGCTGTGATC
>NZ_NXGO01000109.1:0-822 GCF_002774925.1 Candidatus Hodgkinia cicadicola | reverse complement strand
ACTACCTTTGCTCCTTTGTGAACTCTCCAACGATTACCCATGTGCCCTGGCATCTTTTGTCCAGGCCAAACGCGAGCCTTTACCCCACCAGCACCAATATTGCCCGGTCTTCTGTGTGTCTTCGTTACACCGTGTGTTGCAGGCATTCCACTGAAACCCCACCTTTTCATAACACCTTGGAAACCTCGGAATATCCTGTGAGACAGAGAATTAACAAATAATCATGTTGTTCCTAATGAAATATAGTTTACAAATTGTTTTCTTATGTATTATCTGTATTGCTATAGGTTTATTCAACATATTGAATATCTGACATAATACTTAACATAATTTCTTGAATGCTGAAACAAACTTTGAACATACCATTCAATAAACATTTGACTTGAGGGCAAAGTCACTGCAGCATTCCTTAAACTATACGTCCCCCTGTAAGATGTTAAATGAGTGACAACATTAGCTCACAATATCCCAAAATGAAGAAACCAGACACTGAACTAAACTATAACCAAAGAAGGTCAAGATACTTTAGTGGAATGTGGATGGGCTTTTACCAAAGAAAATCACAGAAGTGAACAAGATTTTTAATGGAACACACACTCTCTCTCTCTCACACACATACTCACACACACACATACACACACACCCCTGAAAAAGCTTTGTACTGCTGAAAATCTACAAAACCAAGACAGATACTTAGCGGTTAGTCATAGTTAAACATTATGTAAAAGTTTAGGATAACCTCTCTCAGAGCTCAACATCGGCATCCACAACAAGAAAATAAACACTTCTTGTCTATATAGCATCCTAGCAATAAGACTATTC
>NZ_NXGO01000108.1:0-1497 GCF_002774925.1 Candidatus Hodgkinia cicadicola | reverse complement strand
AAACTCGATTGTGCAGAACATCACATCAAATTTTCTGTTAATTGCTGAGGTAGTAAAAATACTGACTCAAGCACAGGTATGCCTTCATTTGCTAGTGCTCAGAAATTAGATGTTAGACAAATGATATATATGTAACGTACGAATATACTGTAGATATATATACCACTTGGAGTCGTAGAGTTATTAATGACTTGAGAATTGTGTAATAAGGTCTCAGGGGCGAAGCCCCGAAGACGGGCGGTCTAGGCATTGTCTATTTACGTGTGCAAAGCGTGCGTAAATAGACTCTGTGAGGTCCGCCGACAGGCCGAGCAGCACTGGAGGTGCCGTTGGACATTACAGCATTGAGTTCTGTTTCAAAAAGAGTGATGTATAATTTTGTTTATACGTAGGTTTCATGTAAAATACGAAATAACGCATTTTTACGTTATTTAGGCCCCAAAATAAATTTTTGCGAATTTTTTGCAAACAATTTTTTTTGCAGACTATTCGCTTCCGCACCTATTTTTGGTCTGTAGTTTACGTAAAACATGGCTTTTCCAGACAAGGATGTCAATCGGAACTATTACCACAATATCAGACTTATCACATCTCTAGAGCTTATTTGGCCTGATCTGTCAGATATGTAAATTCAATACTTATAATTTGGATATATATAATTCACTTTTACACTTCGTAAGCATATTACAAATGCCTAAATCTGTTACAACAATTTGTTACTAATTAATGCCAAATTCCTACCATTTTGGTGACATTTACAAACTACTTTATAAAATGGATATATAAAGATTCCATTTTTAATAAATAAATGAAATTCTAATTGTAACTGATAGATTTACTTTCCAAATAATATAGTGTTGGCAACAAGGATTAGTAAAGACTACAAAACTGTAGTAAAGACTACAAAACTGTATTAAAGACTACAACATTTTAACTCCTAATTACTTTTATTTACCTGTGTTATGTTTCTATGTGAAGTGGTGGTACAGACACTTTAATAAGTCCCTTCTTTTCTGGTAAAATGAGTTTATCTCGCACCTTAGTTACAACACCAGTTGCTACAGTAATATTATTTTCCCTTAATGTAATACTCTGTCCAACAGTCATAACCATATTTCTAAGTAAAGTGAGTGTTACAGTTGCATGTTCACCAGGCATTATAAGAGCCATTCCTTTGGCCAAGTCGACACGACATGTTATATTCCATGTTTGACTAAACAACTGCTGAATGTACTGTGAGGTAACTGGATGTCTTCTTCCCCCTTCACTACGAGACAAAAAATAAACTGCTGCTTCATAATGATTACTTGGTTTTAAACTACCAGATGCACACAAAATCATACCTTTATTAGCTTTGGTGTTTTTTACACCTCTCAACAAAACCCCAACATTTTCACCAGCCTTTGCACTATTTACAGATTTCTTGAAACACTCAATATCAGAAACAGATGTTTTAATAAACTGATCATCACCAATCAAATCTGCAGTATCACTTTT
>NZ_NXGO01000107.1:0-1506 GCF_002774925.1 Candidatus Hodgkinia cicadicola | reverse complement strand
ATTTCTGTGCTATTAACATAACTTGTTCTTGGTATATTACTATTCCGGATGTTTCATCTAATATGGAATCGATACCCTGGTGTAGACTTGTTCGTTTTGTTTGATTCCATTTTGCATCAGAATAAAGTTTAATATGTTTTATTGGTCCGGGGCTATATAGTGCTATTAAAGCAGTTAAATCAATAATATTTGAGGGTTTTATATTTGTTATATGTCCCTTCATTCCTTGACTTTCTAGTTGAAAGATTACCAATACTTTACCATTACAAATTAATTCAAAGCTTTTATTATCAGTATAACATTCCAAATCTATATGTATACGACTAGTTATAATATGTTCTATGGTTTCATCAATAGCAGTAAGTGTTTTTAGACCTAATAAATCAAATTTAGGTAATCCAGCACTATCAACTCAATTCATACTATGTTGTACAATTCCAACGTTATCACTTTTATTCCAAACAACAGGAGTATCATTTACTAATGATGTATCGTATATAATTAAACCTGCAGCATGTGTTGATACATGCCTATACAAACCGATAAGTTTCAAGATAATATCCATTACTTTTTCAAACAAGGGCGAGGGTATTAATTTTGTTTTATCTAATGCATCTAAAATGGAATTAGCTTCATAATCAAATATTGGTATGGATTTACATAATTGGTTTAATATATCATAGGAAATTGATAAATATCTACCAACATCTTTTATAGCTACCTTAGCCTGTAATGAACCAAATGTTATTATTTGACTAATGTTTCTAACACCATACTTTAATTGAGTATATCTCATAATTTTTTCCCGTCCTTCATGACAAAAATCTACATCTATATCAGGTAAACTAATTCTATTAACGTTTAAAAATCTTTCAAAAAGAAGTTCATGAACCATCGGATCAACAGTTGTTATTCCTAAACAATATGCTATTAACGAACCAGAAGCTGATCCTCGACCAGAACCAACATATACATTGTTGTTTTTAGCTCATAATGTAAAATCAGATACTATTAAGAAATACCCAGAATATTTTGTTGCTATTATAATAGATAATTCTTTTAATAATCTGTCATAATATATCACTTTATTAGATTTTCCAACGGAATAAAACATATATTCGAGTGCTTCAATGGATTTGAGATATAATACCTTGTTTTCCGTTTGATTGTCTTTTAAAAATGATGGTAGATGTACTACTTTCTTTTCTAAGTAAAAATTACATGTGTTGCTAATGACAACTGTATTTTTAATTGCTTCGGTAACATTAGAGAATCGGGTAAGAATATTTTTATAATCACTAAAATAGTTATTTTTGGAGATATGTGTTAATTTTTGTTTTGAAATAGATTGTAAAATTTCAATTATCTCAACATCTTCTGGTGATTCAAAATATGTTTCGTTTATTGCAGCAACAACAAGTCCATTATTTTTGGCATATTCTATCATAAATTTTTCATAAGAGGGATTAGTAAATATGTTTCTTTCTAATTCGATACATAAATTAT
>NZ_NXGO01000106.1:0-829 GCF_002774925.1 Candidatus Hodgkinia cicadicola | reverse complement strand
AAACAAAACACAGGATGTTGTTCCAATACTTTTGTCGTTGTATTTAAATAACATGTTAAAGGTTCCTCTCGGAAGGAACAAAGAACTTATTTCTAATAATAATTTAGATATAATTTGACCATGTATTAATCCGATACTATGAATGACTAACAACATTATAAGAACAAAACAAGTGATGTTACAACATCTGTCTTTGATGTACTGAGAATTAAAACATTAGTATATTCATCATTGGATCAAGAAATTACACATAATAATATTAAAGTAACATTTAACATATTAAAGGAACAAAGCTTCATGTTTTAATCTCTGAAAATGTTGTTGTTAAACTCATTGAGTTCCAGTCTCATGAAGACATCACGAAGAGTAGTACGGGGTTCTGGTTGTTCAAAAAGAAAGAACATGTGATAGGGAACACAAGGGTCAAAGAGTAGGATCTGATAATAAGAGATATAGTTCTAGAAGAAAACAATATTTAGTTAACAAAAGGATATTAGAATATGGTTTTAAACGTAGAAACAATGGTGGTCATATCATCAAAACTATAAGTTTAAGTCCGTTGAACAAAAGGTTATTAAGTAATTGTAAATACTCTATTAAAAGTTTAAGAGCCATGTTTGATATAAATGATCTCTATTATATTAAATTATTAGATGTAGAGATAAATGTCACTGAACTGATGTTAGAATGAGATATGGCTTCAGATAATGCTATGCTTAAAATAACAAACCTTTGGAGGTAAGGTTAATCTCTCAAGTGTTGTGTCTTATCTGAGATAAATAAATACAAATTTATGAACAATATCTATAAAGATAAGAATAACTTCATT
>NZ_NXGO01000105.1:0-10062 GCF_002774925.1 Candidatus Hodgkinia cicadicola | reverse complement strand
CATTCTCAGCGGAGATCAGAGTTCTGCTATCCAAGACGTACTGCTGGTAGACGTTGCTCCGCTGTCGCTCGGAATCGAGACAGCAGGAGGCGTCATGGCAAAGATCATTGAACGCAATGCCAGAATACCTTGCAAACAAACGCAGACTTTCACCACGTACTCGGACAATCAGCCTGCTGTCACCATTCAAGTTTTCGAGGGAGAGAGGGCCATGACAAAGGACAATAACCTTCTGGGAACATTTGACCTGACCGGAATACCACCGGCTCCCCGAGGAGTACCAAAAATCGACGTTACCTTCGATCTGGACGCCAACGGAATTCTCTACGTTTCTGCCAAAGACACTAGTTCTGGAAGGTCCAAGAACATAGTCATCAAGAACGATAAAGGACGACTCTCGAAAGAAGACATAGAAAGGATGGTCAATGAAGCAGAAAGGTACAAGGAAGAAGACGACAAACAAAGGGAGAGAATGGCGTCCAAAAACCAACTGGAAGGTTACATATTTGGTGTGAAACAGGCTCTGGACGATGCGGGAGACAAGCTGAGTAAAAACGACAAGTCCTCTGTCAGGAACAAATGTGACGAAGCCCTCAGATGGCTCGATAACAACTCTTTGGCGGATAAAGAGGAGTACGAGTACAAATATAAGGAACTGCAGAGACAATGTGGCGAAGTCATGAAAAAGATGCATGGAGCTTCTACCTGTGGAAGTCAAAGTCAGTCAAGGCCAAACGGAACACAAGGAGGACCTAAAATTGAGGAAGTAGACTAAAATGAAATTCCAAAGAACTTGTGAAAAAAGACTGTTTTCATCATCGCTAAATACTGAACGATTCTGTAAATATTGTACATATTTATTGCAAAAATTATGTGTAAATAGTTTACTTGTATCAGTGCGTATGTACAAACGTTTGTTACAGTGTTGATTTTTATAGCGAATACATTTTTTTTACTGAAAACTACTTTGTGCTTTTCTTTAACAACAAACCATCTTCAATTCTATTATGAGTTTGCTTAGAACAGATCAAACACTACAAGTGATTAATTACAAGACAACCAAAAAAACTCATTGCAGTTTTCATTTACAGACGGAGTTCTTCTGCAGGCAGACTATTTGAATTTATTCTTAACACCGTTAATCCTTGACGAGACACATCTGTTAAAGTGTACTTATTTTTAAACACATGCTATATACAGTTTTGCCCAATTTGCAACTAGAATGTTTGTCTTGAAACAGAACGTTTGATCAGTAGTTTGTTACTAACGGATGTGCTGTATGAATAATAGAATGGACTGAATTTTGCTGTGTGTGTGCTTGTAGTATGATGATACACAGATTGTTTTTACACTTAAACATTATGATGAAACTGCACTTTTGTTGTATTTTGTCAGATACTAATTAGCTAGTACTGTCGGAACAAAAGGGACAACAATTATTTATAAAATAACAAGATTTGTCTGCAAGTGTGTTACACTAATTTTTATGCAATCATAAGATCTTCAATGTAAAATACTGAGAGGGCAGTATAAATATTATACTTTCCATGTGTACAGTGATGAGTTTGCAATGATAATTCAACACAACTTTTAAGAAGTTTAAACAAATTATGTTTGTTACTAAATTATTTTAGGAAGATTGGTGCTATTTATCGTTTTATTCTCATCAGAATTTGAAGCAGTCTATTCGTATGAAAATGTACAGTTACTCAACATGCAACGTGCATGTGTACAATTGTACTTTTGACTGAGTGCACCACATTTTGTTACAAAACGTTGAAGAGGCCCGGGTCATGGAAACAGTGTTTATATGGTTTACAGAATCACTATGATTTATAAAAGAGTGTGTGCATGTTAACATCTCTTTAAGTTGATTTATTAACATAATAATATATGGTACGCTGCAAGGTTCAGGTTTTGTCCATTAACTAATGAAATTTGACTGGAGGTTTCTTGATGACACTGTGTTGTGTTATTCAGCTAAAAGTAGTGCTGCCCTTGTACAAGAAATACAAAGTGATCCTAATAAATTGAAGCTTTCACTTTCAGTTAAGAAGATGGCACAGAGTTCTTAAAAACTAGTCAGAAAATTCATATTGATTCAGTGAAATAGACACTAGGCATTGTTAATCTATACCAAGATAGCAGGATCGACCACACTTTTTATTGTTTAGAAAGCTTTGTGTGCGTACATAACATCAGACTCTCTCTTCCAGATCCTGTGTGTTTTCTGTGGTAATACTGTTCTTTGCATCTTGTAATAGACTTCCAAGACATATTAACTCTATATCCAAGAAAACTCAAAAATTTTTAATTAAAGAAGTGGTGTTTATGTCCATTGAGGGAATTGAAGACTAAATTATGCAAATTTTTTTTTAATTTTGTAGACATTTAGCACCTTTATGAGAGTACTTCAACACAGCCTTATATCCTATGATGGACCTAGCCAACTTTACTGTTATAAACTCAAACTTGAATTTCTTTTTCTTTTGTCACTGTAGTTTTAGTCTTGTGTATTGAAGTCTCAAGAATGTAAATATAATATTTTCTTTTGTTAATGTGTGCATGGAGAAATTGTGGGAAGGATGAAATTCTTTATCATTTGTTTAATCCACCTTAGCCTCATGACATCCCTCTGCTTTGTTGCGACTCTTCCACATCACATAGGGTGATAATCACGGGTCTACTACTCAATGAAACACACTTAAAAAAAAAACTTAGAAAAGGACTTATTTTTTCAGTGGGAATGCTGGTAACAACATACACACTACCTGTTGTTTCATTATTTTGGATATGCCTGTTAGGGCAGGCCGAAAAAAATTTTCTTTTTTTTTATTCGCGCTACACTGCAGAAAACTTGCCACTATGACAGATAAGTAAAATAAAAAAAGGAAATACAAAATAGGTTAATATCTTCCGGTCGCGCATCACCCACGAAATTTATAAAAACTGATCAATTTAAAAAAATTTTTTGTTATAAAAAAAGTTTTTCTACGTAAGTCAAAGGTAACAGCTTTAGATAAGTAAAGAATAGCACAGGAAAGATAAATAAATTTAAAAAATCATAGGTATTTCAAAATTTATTGGTCACCCATTGTGGTTGAAAAACACCTTTTTAACATTAAAATTGCAAATTTTACATTTTGATATAAAATAGTTAATAATAAATGTTACAAGCTACAGAATTATGTCAACAGTCTTTTATTCATTCCTTTTGGTACTTGCAATTTTACACTCCGATTTGTGCAAAAAACTTGGCATGATGGATCGTGAAAGAACCATCGATAAAAAAAGCTTAGAAGAGAGAAAAAACGTAACTGCACAGAATTACAGAGTGAGGCTAAAAATGAACAACTGCAGGGACTCTACTTTGACGTCATTAAAGATGAAACTCTCATGATTAATAAGCTCCGTTTGAAATTTTTTCGCAGAACCAAAAAAGAAGAACAGTATTCGCATATTCAAGAACCGGGCTCTGTATACATTGGCCATGTTTTGCCCTCTTTGGGATGTGCTAGTGATATTGCTGATAGCATCATTTCTTTTTCTCTATACTTGGGATTCCCCTTGACATAATTGGGTGTGACGGTACGGTAACTAACACAGGCTGGAAAACTGGCGTCATTCGTTTGATTGAATTACATGTGAAAACATGTAACAGTGTACAGTGGAGGATATGTCTTTTGCATTTCAATGAATTGGCCATTCAAACATTTATTTCAAAATCTTGATGGTGACACTACAGGGCCTAAATCCTTTTCTGGTCCAATTGGCAGGCAGCTTAGTGGATGTGAAAAACTTATGGTTGATAGCATTCAGTGCAAAATAAATGGAAAGTGCTAAGCAAAGATCAGCAATACCTGTTTGATATTAGTAATGCAGTAAAATCAGGTAATTGTCTAGAAGATTTGTCTGCTTGTCATTCCGTCCCTCTTTCACACTCAAGATGGTAAACTACGGAAACAGAGTTCTAAGATTACGTAAGTGTGATAAATCCTTCAGATGAACATAAGCTATTAGTTTCTTTCATTTTAAAGCTATACATGCCTGTCTGGTTTAATATCAAGAAAAGCAAGTATTTTACAGATGGCCCTAAGCATGTGTTTGGAGCTATACAAACTTCAAGGTTCCTACCTGAAAATTTACTTCAAGTAGTAGACCCTGTGATTGAACGTAACTCATTTTTTGCTCACCCTGAAAACTTGCTTTTGAGTATGATTGTAGATAAAAGCTTGTAACATTTAACATTAACTATTTTAGGTCAAATGTAAAATTTGCAATTTTAATGTTAAAAACTGTTTTTCAGGCGCAATGCGCGACCAATAAATGTTGGAATATCTATGACTGATTAATTTATTTATCTTGTCTGTGCTAATCTTTACTTACACAAAGCTGTAACGTTTGATGAATATAGAAAAAGTTTTTTTTTCTAATTACGAAAAATTGTTAAAATTCATCAGTTTTTATAATTTTTGGGGAGTGATGAACGACGGGAAGATATTAACCAATTTTTTATTTATTTTACTTATGTGTCCTAGGTGCAAGTTTTCTAAGGTACCGTACAGCGAATAAAAAAAAAAAAATTGGCCCACGGTAATGCCTGTCTCTCAGTTTGACAACTATTACTGGCTATAATCATTGCGAAGTGATATATTCGTGAAACTATAATAAACCTGGTTTTCATTATTTACTATTTTAAATGAAGTAGAAACTGCTGAAACTACACGAGTGATATATTTTTTCATGTTATCTACCGTACACATATTTTTATTGAGTGGAAATTTTTACACTTTAAAGGTACATAACCATTGTTAATAAACACACATTCGAGTGTATTAAATATTTATAAAATTAAATTGTCAATTGTTTCCATGAACTTGCAACTAGAATGTGTGAGCCGAAGTAGAATGATTATGTTGTTACCGGCTGACATGCTGTATGCATAGTAGAATGGAATGCATTTATAATACTATACTCATAAATAACATTTTGCTGACCACGTGTATGGACAGGTTGTTTTACACTTAAACATTCTGATGAAACTGCACTCTTGTTGTATTTTGTCAGATTCAAATCTGGTAGTAAATTATCAAAAACGTGTTAATTAAACAGCATCTGACAAAGTGTACAACTGCACCGAGCATGGTTCCTCTTCACAGCTTAAATCATTTTTAAATCTTAACTTGAATTTCTGCTACAGTATTTGCTTTCAAAAAACGCCTTTATAAAAATAACATTATCTCTATATAAATACAAACTGTGAGGTGAGCTGCTTGACAATCTTCAAATTGAATAGCGACGTCAAAACTTTACCCTTTACTGAAGGCATTTATGCTTCAAACTTATTTATCTGGGCACCCCATTATAAGGCGTAGAATTTCCATACAATTTTATCGCACAATAACATTTCAATATCACTTTTCTCTTCTACAGTCTAACCACAACAGATTTTACAGCATGAAAAGTTATGCAACAAAACCAAAGAAAAGTTTGTTACAGATACGAGCACATTATAAAAACTTGCTATTGTATGCTCAAATTGTGTGATTCTGTGTTTCTGAAAACATTAGTAGCACCAAATGCAACAGCTCTGAAAGTTTGGATGAAATCCTTTATAGTAAGTGAACATTTGCCACTATGACACACTGTTATAGTCCAAATGTTTTTGTATTTAAAATTCTAGGGGATTACCCAACAAATGACAGTGGTCATACTGAAGGTAAATTAAATGGCACAGAACACTTACAAACTCAATGATCCAATAAATAACAAACGATGCAGAGCCTCATCAGTAAATTCGATGCAACAATGAATGACATAAAGCATTCACACACAAACTGCACCCACCCATAAAATCAAATCTATTTGTGCAGACAGACTTCCAGATGTGAAAATGTAGCACGGTCAACGTATATTTTGTAAGTTTTAACTTTCAACACTGCCATTGTGGCAACTGATAACGGGGCACGCTTCCTTACAAAAGTACATATTGTGCCTTTACCTACTCTTTCAATATTTTATAAATATAAATGTATTTATATGTGTATGTATCAATACTACCTTTGTCAATAAACTTATTAACTACCTGTTCTGGACGCAATTCGTCTACAAACTTTAAATACGTAAATAATGTTATCTTACCCATAATTATAATTTATCATGTCCCAGTGAGGGCGTCAATTGTGCCTTTACCTACTCTTTCAATAATATTAGTACATATATTTAGCAAGATATATATGACAAATACCATAATTCGGTATTACTGGTACTCACCAAATTCATTATTAGCCGGGCTCATCTTCTGCTTTTATACACTGTTTTATACCTAAGGGTTCCAGGGTTTCGGGTACAGTAAGATTTCGAAACACAGTGGACGACACAATTGATAACACTGTATTGTTGAGAATAACCATCAAACTTTAATGCTCCAGAATGTATTACAGACACGACCATGCGGTCAAAACAATGACGTCATATAAAATGACCAAAACAAAATGGCTGTTATTTTTTTTATATCTCATTTTACTCTCTATACTTCTTTTGTCTGCTAAATTAATATCAGTGCAAATTGTATTGCTGCAGCTTAAAACCATTTATTAATTTAATTCGTTAATACACAAACCAATGCCCTCAGAATCTGTGGTTATGGCCATAAGTTTACTCGTTCACTCTCACACACATTCATCTTTAACCCAGTACATTCTTTTAATTAGTGATTCTGTATTAATGAGCTCATTAAACTATAACAAATGATAAAATGGGACTTCTCTGCTTATCGTTTGGTGTTGTCCATCCGATGCTGGTGTGTGACGCCCATGGTGATGTCCGGTGTTCGCCTCTAATTCTGCTGAGTTTAACTGGAGAGATATATGCACTGATTTTACATTTTAATATTCATACTGCTAAACAAAATGAGCTTTCATTGCTCCACTATTACTGATAGTATTTTGATCTAATTATTTTGAACTATTTGTAGAAAATTGTTCACACAGCGATACATCGCTATGTCTCCTCCGAAGAATGGCGTTGAAATGAGAACGAGGCAAATGTAAATTTGCGCTTGTGTGGGTATATATTTACGTCACCACTCTTTGTCTTGCTGGACAACGCCTCGTTACACACATTGTACTCAGTGCGTCATTGTTCTTGTTATGACGGAGCTGTGCTATAGCCCAATCATAATGCATATTGTTGTTACTTCGTCATAAACACCGCCATGGTATATTTTGATGTTTTCACGTCCACCGGAGACCTTGGTGTTTTACTCTGGCCGAATTTACGTTGTTCCTTTTTCCAGAGGGACAAGGTACCTAACCATTCTGTATGTTTAACAATTACATAATATAAACATTGAAAATACACATAATTCCCATAATTCTGGTACTGAGTCAATCTGTACTGTTACAATATTATTATACATAATACACGCTGCTTACGAATACCGATACAATTGTACTTCAAAATAACATGGACAAATATTTTACTTTAGTTACAACATATTTTAGTAAGTATGATTTTTAATAAATTGGTAACTAATTAAAATGCCAATGACAGAAATCATAAGAACAACACTGAGGAACTTGACATACATTTATCCATACCAGCTTATTTGGACATGCATTCTGACTTGCAAGAGGTTACTGAAACTATGAAAGAATGGTCTTTACAATGTGCATCAAAGGTGAAACCAGCCGATTTTATGTGTCAACACAGCTCCAGAATTGTCAACACCATTTTGGAAACACTTAACACCACTATTTTGGACTCGACATCTTGCCAGTTATAATAGGGCACTGGGACACTCTGTGTGAACAAGCTCGCATGTTATTCTTCCTAAAATACTAAACGTACCTATAATAAATGTCAAACGTATCGTGTTCTGTAAAAATGCGTCGATTTACCAGTGCAAACAGCACCAGTGAAAACAAACAGACAGCTTAATGACGGGCGATGCTAGGTTATGCGACTTCAGGTTAGGTTCATAAAACAACAGAAAAAACCCATTGGATACACCTTTTTCAAATTTCATCAAATATTAATGCACATAACAGAAAAGAATAACACCAACGTAAAAGCAGATCTACATATACAATGTAAACATGTTATTTCTTCTTAACAAAAACACATCATTCCTGTAAATATAAACACTGGGTTTAGGCGCACTTGTGTTTGGACATTTCGTATGAACACACGACTTCTATTAATTCGTTAAATTAAATGTATAATAATAATGACAGGGCATTAATAAAGAAAACTGTATTGTTTTCGCTTGACCCTCCCTCAAGCAAAAATAAAATCTAGAATACCCCAGACGCTAGGAAAATACCGCCAAGCGAATACAGAAACTTGCTTTTATCACGGTTTATCGTAATTTTAATAAGACATCTCGTAAGTTAATTATTTTATTTTTTTCTAATCTCAACGATACACGTTAACCTAAAGTAACACTCTTTATTTAATGTCAGCTGATCGATCGAGAAACGTCTAGAGCCGACCAATCACAAACGTTTCTGGAAAGATGTGTAGCAGAATTTTCTCGGCGCTAATATTTGAATCTGCTTCCCTATAAATACTGTACGAGCGCCGCCGGCCACCAGTATCCAGTATTCAGTTGAAAACGCGAAAGCTAACTTGTGAAAAAAGCATTTCTTTGTGTCAAGTGTTAGTGATTTAACAAAATGGGAGTGAAAACACCTGCTGTTGGAATTGATTTGGGAACAACGTATTCCTGCGTTGGCGTCTGGCAACACGGTAAAGTGGAGATAATCGCCAACGACCAAGGAAACAGAACGACTCCCAGTTACGTGGCTTTCACCGACAGCGAGAGGCTTATAGGTGACGCCGCCAAGAATCAAGTAGCAATGAATCCTAAGAACACGGTGTTCGACGCCAAACGTCTAATTGGCCGACGTTATGATGATCCTAAGATACAAGAAGATCTGAAGCACTGGCCTTTCAACGTTGTGAACGACTGTGGCAAACCCAAGATACGGGTGGAGCACAAAGGTGAAATGAAAACATTTGCTCCGGAGGAAATCAGTTCTATGGTGCTGACGAAAATGAAGGAAACCGCAGAAGCCTTTTTGGGTACAACAGTCACAGATGCTGTAATCACGGTTCCAGCGTACTTCAACGACTCGCAGCGTCAAGCAACCAAAGACGCGGGCACCATAGCCGGCCTCAACGTACTCAGGATCATAAACGAGCCTACCGCAGCTGCTCTGGCTTACGGTCTAGACAAAAAGCTGAAAGGCGAGAGGAACGTTCTGATTTTCGATCTGGGAGGCGGTACCTTCGATGTTTCTATCCTGACCATCGACGAGGGATCGCTGTTTGAAGTGAAAGCTACAGCCGGCGATACGCACCTTGGAGGAGAAGACTATGATAACAGACTTGTCAATCACTTGGCTGACGAGTTCAAAAGGAAGTTCCGCAAGGACATTCGCAACAACCCGAGAGCCCTTCGTCGCCTAAGGACAGCAGCAGAGCGAGCGAAAAGAACGCTGTCTTCCAGCACCGAGGCCAACATCGAGATAGACGCTCTTCACGAAGGTATCGACTTCTACACAAAAGTGTCCAGAGCCAGGTTCGAAGAACTTTGCGCCGACCTGTTTAGGAACACGCTTCAGCCGGTGGAGAAGGCTTTGAACGATGCCAAGATGGACAAGTCGTCGATTCACGACGTGGTGCTGGTCGGAGGTTCTACTCGCATTCCAAAAATTCAGAGCTTGCTGCAGAACTTTTTCAACGGAAAATCGCTGAACCTTTCCATAAATCCGGACGAAGCAGTCGCATATGGCGCGGCTGTTCAGGCGGCCATTCTCAGCGGAGATCAGAGTTCTGCTATCCAAGACGTACTGCTGGTAGACGTTGCTCCGCTGTCGCTCGGAATCGAGACAGCAGGAGGCGTCATGGCAAAGATCATTGAACGCAATGCCAGAATACCTTGCAAACAAACGCAGACTTTCACCACGTACTCGGACAATCAGCCTGCTGTCACCATTCAAGTTTTCGAGGGAGAGAGGGCCATGACAAAGGACAATAACCTTCTGGGAACATTTG
>NZ_NXGO01000104.1:0-1517 GCF_002774925.1 Candidatus Hodgkinia cicadicola | reverse complement strand
AGATAATTATGATAACATTTTATCCAATTTCTTAATTAATTAACCAACGATAACAAACCAAACAGAATGATTAATACCTTATCTTCCACACCATAACATCCGAAAGTACATCAATTACAAACAACCTTGTTTTTGTTGTTGATTTCAAACCTAATACCAAGGTTATTAATAAAATCAGATATAAAACCACTATGTTTAATAAAAGTTAACAAAATATGAATTAATAAATAGAGATAAGACAGGTAGTAAACCATGTTGTAAAACAATACGAAATAACTTTATACCAGGAACGATAAAAACAACCAACAACCATGTAATACCTATACTTGTTGGAAATGGAATCATAAAGAAACTTACATACAAACAGAGGTTGGTTGTTATAGTTAACAAAATAATCATGAATGTAATACTTAAACATTATCAGATTTGTAATAAAACTAGACAAATACAAAATGTTGGATATTATCAAACGTTTTATAAATTATCAAAAACATTAATACCTGTTATTTTTATTAATGAAGATAAAATAAACAAATCTAGTACTAAACTTTTTAAAATTACATCAAAACTTATTACAGTAAGTAATACAAACTTAATACCCAATTATATTAAAATAATATCTTCTGATTTCTTAACCGAAAACAAAATAATGTTTAATAAACTTAACTATAGATATTTAATAACCACATCAAGCATGACAATGTTGTCAGCTATTAAATAATAATACTAAATATACCCATCATTTATCATAATAAAAATAATAATAATGGCATTATAACTTGCCATAGATTAACTAATCAATCTTCTGTTTTCCA
Source organism: Candidatus Hodgkinia cicadicola (assembly GCF_002774925.1). NCBI lineage: Bacteria > Pseudomonadati > Pseudomonadota > Alphaproteobacteria > Hyphomicrobiales > Candidatus Hodgkinia > Candidatus Hodgkinia cicadicola. The sequence continues at coordinate 702 of NZ_NXGO01000104.1, read as the reverse complement.
AGAAATTAACAACGTTATGTTTAATTAACATTAAACCATTTAACTTCAGAACACATATATTTACTTAATTGAATACAAATATATCAGCTACCAAGACAACTTTAATACCGATACAAATATATAATATAAATAAGTTAATTAAATCCTATACTATTTAACATATTTAATTATGGTTCATCTCATTAAAACATCTACGTGTTAAATTAATCAACCATACGTTGTAAACTGCAACAGTTTATTATTATTATTATCAACATTTATCCATATAAATGTACAAAACATATTGTTAACATATGAGTTATCACTCTAACATTATACTAATACAACGACTAATTTGTTAACGTTTACCTAATAAATTTAGTATGATGTAATTAATGTCCTATGTTGAAGGACATAGTTATTATTTGCATATAAATGAATATGAATTAAATTCAAATTATATTACATATTAAAATCATAAAAACCATAATAGGTAATATAAATTACAAATGATTTTTTGTTGTTTGGACAATAACGGGTGGTATATATTATATTTAATCCGAAAAATACCACTACCAATCCAAAACCAACACGTACATAGGTTTGTAGTGTTTAATTAACATCTAATTCAGAGGATGTTGTTCATTTTATCTATTAATCTTACAACCATTTGATTAAATAGTTGGTTTTATACCTTTTTATCTTCCTGTTCGGTTGATGGTT
>NZ_NXGO01000103.1:0-836 GCF_002774925.1 Candidatus Hodgkinia cicadicola | reverse complement strand
AATCCATGGATTGACAAATGAATTCCTAAGTACTAAACCAAAATTCAAGGAACACGTTGACCAATTTTTAGAATTAATCAAAGATAAACCATTAATAGCTCACACCGACAATTTTTTCAATTTACGAAGGTTAGCATTTTCAACCCACCTTAAGGATTAAGTTGGCAGTACCTAATTTTCAGGCGCCACGTGCTATTTAAATTACCGGTATTCAACAAGGTAAATTAATTGACATAAAATTAAAATAAAATAATTAACTTACAGTCAAGAATTTAAATTAACCAAGTAAGATATTGTTTTCACTAATAAACAATTACCATAATAACCAGTTTACATGAGGTTACCAATCGGTTTCAATAATGTAAGGTATTTTTTTGACAACTAATTACATAGTGAGTTACCAAAATAATAACTTTATGGAATATTAATATAATTTTCCATATGGCACTCAATTTAGTTATAAATCTACCAATAAATGACTTACAGTATTGGTAATAAATATTACATTACAATTTAATTAACTGAACCAAATAGTATAGAACATTATAGAATTAACACCAACGTGAGACATTCAACAAATATATCGGCACAGATATTATTATTTATCATATTACAGCAACGCAAGATAGTATAGTAGTGTCATATTATAATATGAATGCAGATGCAAGGTAATGACAGAGAAAACAGAAGACCAGTTACAGTGGGTGATGTTTACATTCAATCATATAAGACTATGGGCTACAGATCTCTGCTACAAAATCTAAAACGATGGCATTTCAGAGCAGGTACCCTTTAAGAACTAAGATAGTCTTGAATAATCAGATTTTGGATCAAGT
>NZ_NXGO01000102.1:0-839 GCF_002774925.1 Candidatus Hodgkinia cicadicola | reverse complement strand
GTTCATGTCGCTAAAAATAGCTCTCTCCTGCGTTCTGCTGATGACCTTGACACTAATACGTTCACATTGCGCACTATGTTTAGTATTCCCAAGTAAAATTTACAATTTCCATTTATTTATGTTCATATTTCCCCAAAATATCCCCGGGTGGGTTACCCGTCCCGTTACAAACTTACCCTTTGTTTCTAACTCATGTAAGGATTGATATGTGCACCTTGGTATTAGATTAACCTGTAACTTGCATCTGAGTGCCAGGCATTGGTAAGAGACTAGTTTAATAAGCATTACAGAACTATATATAATTCAAAACTGATTCTATATTAGTCTGGACAGTATAAACAATAAGTCCTATTGAATATTGATTATTATTGTTTTCAGATATGCGATGAGGTTAAAGCAGTTATGTTGGCAGACATGGCCCACATTTCTGGCCTGATTGCTGCACGAGTAATTCCAAGTCCCTTTGAGTATGCTGATGTAGTTACTACTACAACACATAAAACACTAAGAGGTCCAAGGTATGGTATACATACATTAAAATACTATATTTTACTATTAGTGCAGTCAATGAAGCAAAAAAAGGGCCTTGAGTTCAGAAAACTTTCTAATAGATCGAAATCGATTGAAACCTTTTTTATTATATTTTTTAGGCCAAAAATAGAAAGGTCTATATTATTAGAGGACCTGCTTTTACCCTGAGAATTAGGGAAATTGAAAACAAGTTTCGTAAAATACTCAATTTTCATAAATTTTCTTCTTTTTTTGTATAAACTTAAAAATGTGACTAAATTGAATTGGAAGGTTCCCTTTAAGGTATTTAAGGGTTTTCGGGTCCGCTG
>NZ_NXGO01000101.1:0-10179 GCF_002774925.1 Candidatus Hodgkinia cicadicola | reverse complement strand
TGATATTAAATTATGATGTAACTGTTGCTGATACCGACTCTTGTTATCATAATGTTATATGTAGAGCTGCTGCAGCTGTGAATCGTTATGGGATTTCTAATGTTTATGATATTTTAGGTGATAATATTTTCGTTAGGACAGCTCATGCTGGAATGGTAAATCAACATGTTGGTTTTAAATGTAATAAACCTTGGTTAATATCTGTTAAATTATCGTTGATAGTTGATCCTGATATAGAAATGAGGGAGAAAAAACAAATTGAAGAAAACAAAAATAATGATAATTCGGGTAGTAATGATAATTTAAGTTCAAATGTAGATGATAAAGATAAAAAGATTGATACCGTTGTCATTAATAAAGATATTGTAGATGATAAAGATAAAAAGATTGATACCGTTGTCATTAATAAAGATATTGTAGATGATAAAGATAAAAAGATTGATACCGTTGTCATTAATAAAGATATTGTAGATGATAAAGATAAAAAGATTGATGATCCAAAGGACAATTTAAATTCAAAAGATAATTTGATTAATGAAAACAAAGTTGTACAAGAAAAAGAGGTTCAAGAAAAAGAGGTTCAACATGAGGAACCTATTTCTGATGTTACTACTCAGAAACCAACAAGTATAAGTGTAAATAAGGAGAGTTTAGAGGTAATAGAAATCAAAACATGTGAGGATAAACCAAAAGAGGTAAGTATTGATAATAAGAAGGAAGGAAACGAAGTTGTAAAACCAATTGAAATTATACAGGATGTTAGATATCAGATTATTAACTTCCCTATTAAAAATCAAATGAAATTGTTATCCTATTCAAAGGTTGAGATTAATATGGAGTTACCAGAGTTATCAAAGGCAGATATAGTTATCGCAGGAGGTAGAAGTTTTGGTACCGAAGAGAATTTTATGACTTGGTTGAAGCCATTGGCATTGAAGCTTGGTGCAGCCATCGGAGCAACCAAAGGTGCTGTTGAATTAGGATGTGTTCCAGTTGGATTCCAAATTGGAAGTACAGGTTCGATTATAACTCCTAAGCTTTATATTGCATTTGGTATATCTGGATCAGATCATCACATGATTGGTGTTAAAGATGCTAAAACGATTGTTGCCGTTAATATTGATAAAGATGCTGCTATTATGTCGATGGCTGATTATTTCATAACTATGGATATGTTTGATGTTATATCTGGAATGATGAAGTGATTAGATAATAATAAAACTATGAGTATTGATAATTTGATACAAAATTTAAATAAAAATCAATCAAAACCTGATCAATCCAAACCTGATGAACAAGAAATTAAAACGCCTACAAATTAGTTAGAAATAAAGGGAGGTTGGGTTAGGCACTCCCGCACCATTATACATCGTCTGATCATAATATATGTTCGATTTTAATAACTTGTATTAATTTTGATAGCTAATATGTTCGATTTTAATAACTTGTATTAATTTTGATAGCTAATATGGTGTTTATACCCCATATCACATTAGGATTTTGTTAATTCTTTTAATGATTAATAAATATTTCTTGAATAACTGTTTAAATACAGATCTTATTGAAAGAAGTATTTTAATTGATTAGTTTCATGTATAGTTTTGTTGTAATACCGTTTGATTTATAAAACCTATCAAATATTGTTTGATATACAAATATTCATACCATATCTTTCTTTATCTTTATATAATTATTAAGAGGTTATTAGAGATAATAGAATTATAATTAAAACCATAGCTTATTAAATATCTAAAACACAACATCTATATGTTGTTTCCGTAGCTGAATTAATTGATTTTGGAATAAATGGTATAATCTATTAAATATTTCTTTGTTTAAATATCATGTCGTTTGTCCTTCAATAGTTGAAGGTTACTAATTCTTTACGGCTTTATACCTCGATAGGTCATAACATCTATCATAAGTTTATATATATCTTTATCTTTTAATTATGTTTACAAAAATATGAGTGGTTTTATATACTTTGATGGATATTTATATGTCTTGTCGTTTGGATTTATATTTTTATCAGATAAATTAGAAAGATAATTATCAGAACAGTATAGTTATATTGGCAACGTGGGAATTAACTAATCCCTATTTGCTCCGTACCTAAGATCGAACATTAGACAACCTACTAGGTTATACAAAGGTATAACTTAGAATTATTGAGAGTTTGATCCTGGCTCAGAACAATGCTGGCGGCAGGCCTAACACATGCAAGTCGAGCGAATAACCTTATACGGGTTGTTAGCGGCGAACGGGTGAGTAACACGTGAGAATCTGCCTTGTTCAACGGGATAGCTTAGGGAAACTTAAGATAATACCGTATAATTCCTGCAACAGGTAAAGAACATTTCGGAACAAGATGAGCTTGCGGTAGATTAGCTAGTTGGTGGGGTAAAAGCCTACCAAGGCAATGATCTATAGCTGATCTGGGAGGATGGACAGCCACATTGGGACTGAGACACGGCCCAAACTTCTATGGAAGGCAGCAGTGGGGAATATTGGACAATGGGCGAAAGCCTGATCCAGCCATGCCGCATGAGTGACGAAGGTCCTATAAAAGGAGTGCAGAATATGTACTTTGGATTGTAAAACTCTGTTTGTTTAATGATAATAATGATAGTAAATAAACAAGAGCTCCGGCCAACTTCGTGCCAGCAGCCGCGGTAATACGAGGGGAGCGAGTGTTGTTCGGTTTTATTGGGCGTAAAGGGTATGTAGGCGGTTTTGTAAGTCAACATTTAAATCTTGAGACTTAATCTCATTACAGGTGTTGATACTGCATAACTACGAACTTAATAAGGATGAACACAATTCCAAGTGTAGAGGTGAAATTCGTTGATATTTGGAGGAGTACCAAAGGCGAAGGCAGTTCATTGGGTTAAGTTGACGCTGAGGTACGAAAGCGTGGGGAGCAAACAGGATTAGATACCCTGGTAGTCCACGCCCTAAACGATGAGTGCTAACAGTCTGGTATAAATATACATCTCGAAAATATGTCTTCGGATATATCAGTAGGTTGTATATTTTATATTTAATTGTATAGCTAACGCGTTAAGCACTCCGCCTGGGGACTACGACCGCAAGGTTAAAACTCAAAGGAATTGACGGAGACCCGCACAAGCGGTGGAGCATGTGGTTTAATTCGAATCTACACGAAGAACCTTACCAGCTCTTGACATTTTTGGCTAAACATGTTAGAAATAATATGCCGCTTACAATTGTAAGAATGCCTTGAACAGGTGCTGCATGGCTGTTGTCAGCTCGTGTCGTGAGATGTATGGTTAAGTTCCATAACGAGCGTAACCCTTGCTCATAGTTGCCGAAACAAATAGGCTCTCTATGAGGACTGCTAATTAAAAGTTAGAGGAAGGTGAGGATCACAACAAGTCATCATGGCCCTTATGGGCTGGGCTACACACGTGCTACAATGGCAACTACAAAGAGTCGCAATATCGTGAGGTGGAGCTAATCTCAAAAAAGTTGTCTTAGTTCGGATTGTACTCTGCAACTCGAGTACATGAAGTAGGAATCGCTAGTAATCGTGGATCAGCATGCCACGGTGAATACGTTCTCGGGTCTTGTACACACCGCCCGTCACACCATGGGAATCGATTTTATCCGAAATTTCTAGATTTAGAAATCAATGTAAGATTGGTGACCGAGGTGAAGTCGTAACAAGGTAGCCGTAGGGGAACCTGTGGCTGAAACAAACAAAAAAATAGTCTTTAGTCAAGATTATTAGTACTTCGAAGAATTTGAGGTAGTATAAGGTTTGTTTAATTAGTACTAATTCAGTACTATAGTTCGATGACTGGGTACACCAGTTACCCTATTCTTTCACGTTTTCTTGTAGGGTGGTGATTATTGGTAAAGAATAAAACCTGTTGATGGTTACATCCATCCTTAATCACCATTTTTTTGTTTCTAACGCAGAAGAATATCGAACCAACAGAATATCGAACAACAAACAAGTCTATAATTTGTTACTATTAAACACTTTTAGTTTTTTTATCTAACAACTATTCTGGCTCATATATATTTATATTTTATTAAGTTAATAGAAAGAATATAGTGTCTGATAAAGCATCTGGTGGATGCCTTGGTATGCATAATAAATGACAAAAACATGGAAGAAAATGAAATGTTATTTCCTCTGATTGAGGACTTTTGGTTATTCGATCCAAAGGTGTCATAAACACAGGGAACTGAAACATCTTAGTACCTGTAGGAAGATTTATCTAGGATATTCTGTTAGTAGCGGTGAGTGAAACCAGACCTTGGCTGTTTATTTTGTTGTCAACAACAATTGTTTGAAAAAACAAGCAACAAAGGTAATAGCCCTTGAATTTGTTTGGCATCAGAATTATGAATAAAGTAGAACGAGACACGATAAACCTCGTTCGAATATAGGAGGACCACCTTCTAAGCCAAAATATATATGCATAACCGATAGTGAACTAGTACCGTGAGGGAAAGGTGAAATAGATATCCGAACAGGATAGTGAAACAGATCCTGAAACCGGATGCTAACAAGCAGTCGGAGGATTAAAAGATCTGACGACGTACCTTTTGTATAATGGGTCAACGAGTTGTTGTTGCAAGCAAAGCTTATAATTGAATCTAGGCGAAGCGAAAGCAAGTCCACAAAGGGCAATAATAAGTTTGCAGCTTCAAACCCGAAACCGAGTGATCTAACCATGGACAGATTGAAGGTTAATATTTATTGACTGAAGGATCGAACCCGTACGTGTTGCAAAACGTTGGGATGATCTGTGGTTAGGGGTGAAAGGCCAATCAAACTCGGAGATAGCTGGTTCTCTGCGAAACCTATGTAGGTAGGTTGTTAATTGTATCTCAACAGGGGTAGAGCTCTGGATGAACAGTTAAAATGAAGAATTTTATTAAAGTTCAACCAAACTTTGAATACTGTTGTTGAATTTAATTGATAATCACACTGCGAGCGATAACGTCCGTAGTGGAGAGGGAAACAACCCAGACCTTTGATCAAGGTCCTTAAATCTGAACTAAGTGAGAAAGGCTGTAAATGTTCGAAGACGATCAGGATGTAGGCTTAGAAGCAGTCATCATCTAAGGAAAGCGTAACAGCTCACTGATTGATGGATATTTATGCCGAAAATGTAACGGGACTAAGTTCAGTACCGAAGTCAAGGACATTGCCGATTTGAGCAATGTGGTAGCAGAGCATTCCGTAAGTCATAGAAGGCAATCCGTGAGGGTTGTTGGAGACATCGGAAGCGAGAATGTTGACATGAGTAACGATAATTGAAAGTAAGAATCTTTCACACCGAAAGACCAAGGTTTCCTATTCCAGGATGTTCCGAATAGGGTTAGCCGGTACCTTAGGCCAAGCGCAAGCGCATAACCGATGGCAATCACGTTAATATTCGTGAGCCTTTCACAAGTGACTTAATTTAAACCTTGTCTAAATCCTTATTTGGATTGGATTGGCATACGTTTAATTGTTAACAAGAAACAACTTGTGGATATAGACCGTACCAAAAACTGACACAGGTGGTTGGGTAGAGTATACTAAGGTGTTTGAGATAATTGTGCTGAAGGAACTCGGCAAATTGTATGTGTAACTTCGGGAGAAACATAACCCGCTTTGGGTAACCAAGGTTGGGTATAATAGAAATGGAGGAAGCGACTGTTTATCAAAAACACAGGACTCTGCAAAATCGTAAGATGAAGTCTAGAGTCTGACGCCTGCCCGGTGCTGGTAAGTGAAATCTAAATGTTAATAGCGTTTTGATGAAACCCCATGTAAACGGCGGCCGTAACTATAACGGTCCAAAGGTAGCGAAATTCCTTGTCGGGTAAGTTCCGACCTGCATGAATGGCGTAACGACTTCCTCGCTGTCTCCAGCACAAGCTCAGTGAAATTGAAATCCCCGTGAAGATGCGGGGTACCTGCGGCAAGACGGAAAGACCCCGTGCACCTTTACTATAACCTTGTATCGATGTATTTTGATCAATTGTATAGTGTAGATGGTAAGCGATGAAAGTTGGACGTAAGTTTAACATAAGCTATCAATGAAACACCATCCTATTGTCAAATAATATCTTTATTACTACAAGCCAATCTTGATGTGAAACAATGCAAGGTGGGTAGTTTGACTGGGGCGGTCGCCTCCTAAAGAGTAACGGAGGTGTACATAAGGTAGGCTCATGACGTTTGGAAATCGTCGGTAGAGTACAATGGCATATGCCTGCTTAAGACTGCGAGGCAGACATGTCGAGCAGAGACGAAAGTCGGTCATAGTGATCCAATGAATCTAAGTGGAAAGGACATTGCTCAACGGATAAAAGGTACGCCGGGGATAACAGGCTAATAACCCCTAAGAGTTCTTATCGACGGGGTTGCTTGGCACCTCGATGTCGACTCATCGCATCCTGGGGCTGAACAAGGTCCCAAGGGTATGGCTGTTCGCCATTTAAAGCGGTACGTGAGTTGGGTTCAGAACGTCGCAAGACAGTTCGGTCCCTATCTGCCGTGGGAAAAAGAATGTTGACGGATCCTGTCTCTAGTACGAAAGGACCGAGATGGACATACCTCTGGTATACCTGTTGTCGTTGCCAAACGGCATGGCAGGATAGCTAAGTATGGAATAGATAACAGCTGAATGCATCTAAGCCGGAAGCTAAACCGAAAATACATTCTATTAAGAGAAGTGATAGACTATCACGTTGATAGGCCAGATGTGTAAGTATGGTAACATATTTCAGCTGACTGGTACTAATATCTCAAAAGCTATAAACAAAAATTAACGAACAAAACTGATAGAAGTAACTACTTATGCCCTTCAGTAATTTAGTTTAAGAACAACGACGCATTAACATGTTTAGCATGAATAGTTAAAATCTTAAACACCTTTTTTTATCCTTTTTAATTAAAGGTAATAAATTAAGGTTTTATTGGTGGGTATCATCCCCTCTAACATGTGGGATAGGATAAATAAATCTCATTAGATTTCATGATTTATAATTTCACAGAACCAATTCTATATCTCCATTATCATTAATTTTATTCTACTTCATGTTAATTTTTAACTAAAACAGGATAAAACTTACCAACAAATCATCGATACAACATCCTGAACACTAATTATCTATCACGGGATATCAGTTCTTATCACCTAATTAAATCTTTATGACTACTGGATAACAAAAAAAACATCCCAACCATAACATCTATCTCGAACAAATATCAATTGATTTATTACTTATAATTTTATTATTTTCGTGAAATACACCATAGTTATAACATTTCTATATCCGTATGTTCTTTTATAACCTTTTCTTCGTTTAAATTTACAACATAAACATCCAACATCAACAGAACTACCAATTACTTTACCTAAAGCCAACCAATTGGTTCCATTAACATAGATCAGATCATTTCCACATCTAAATACTATAATCTTTGCAACCACAATGGTCCTATGGTTTACAAAACTATCGGTCATTAATCTTATTAACATATTTCTAGATATTCTGTACTGGTTGTTGTTTAATTGAATAAACATGAACATTTCGATAACTTTATTAACTCCAACGTTATGTTAATCAATCAAGTCACACATCAATTTGAACTTAATATTACATCTCTCCTTTAAACCTTGTTGCTTTAAATTATAAACCAATGAAATAAATAAATCTCTGATTGATATTATCTTATAACTTATAAGAATTAACAATACAAGCGAACAAAACATGTCAAACATGTTATGAATTACATAGATAACACCTATCACAATTATTAAAACCAACATATTTACATCAATTATTTGATTAAATCATTACAACACAGACTAATGACTTATCATTGGATCTTTAATTATAACATTCGGATGTTAACACAATTACAAAAAAATCAAACATATATGCTTAAGTTAAACCTTTGATTACAAGATTGTAACCCAGCATTGATATAATTGATGCTTATTGATTAGTATACTTTATAAGTATTAATATTAATAAAGTTTGATTAACCAAACACCCTCATATATATTAATATTATGATTTTGTTGTGTTGAATTTATATCTTTAAAACTACTATTGAATAACCAAAATCAACATCTTTAAACATTTAAATATAATTCCAAATTAAATTTATGATCTATACCACCCAAAAAAAATATTTCACGTTATAACGTTGTAACGAATAATAGGAGTTTAATTTAAAATATTATGTTACTTTAACAACGTAATTAAAGGGTTTGAACCTTTCAACATCAAATTAATAACTACTAAATAATTTTATTCTAAATATTATAAATAAAACTTACAAATTTATCGGTTTTAATTAATTAAACATGACAACGTCCAGATAAATATCATTTAAACATGCTTATCATTTTCTTGTATTGGAATTATTCTTCAACTTATGAATAGGTTTCATTTAATTAACAGTATAACCTTATACTGATAAACATCTATTTGATTAGAAATCACACATGTTAAACATATATACTCTTTGTTGTAACAAGTTATCACATGTTAAGAACATAATAGGTAAATGATTTACAAAAATAACATCTATGAGTTTAATCGATGTACTTATATATTTAATTTATGGACTTTTGGTTTGTTGATGGTATTTAAACTACAAATTAGAACCACTCTATAAACCGATAAGATGACTAACACAAAAGATAAAAATGGTAATAAGATGAATTTGAAACAAAATAATATTTATGTTAAGTCCAATACCAATTCTGGTGTATTCGTTGACAGATTATAGATGGTTAACTTTCTACATCATTGTATTAGCTAAGCTTTATGATAATCTATGTAAACGAGAACAAGAAAAAGAAGATTATGAGAACTACTATGAAACTGATAAAGAAGATAACTATGAAGAAGAAGAATATGACGAAGACCAAGAAAATCAACGAACTTAAACAGGTTTAACCCCTTTGATAACTTTGGTTATTAATCTTTGGATATAGATTATTAAAGATGAACATAATATTGATTTAAAACAAAATAGTAACAGTTCTAAATTCCCTTATCCCCTGATAACAAATCTACCAATGACTAACAGAATCAATTACTTAAACAAAATTAAAACAAACATCGATAACAACCTAGCTGATAGTACCAGTTTAATAAAAGCATTTGATGATATGAATAACGGATTTGTGAACAACATCCTTGTTAATGGATCAACAATTTTATTTAGGAATACATCCGAAATGATAAAGAATAACAAAAAATACACCTATGGAACACATGGTACTCCGACAACAAATGATCTATGTGTAGCAATTAGCATGTTGGAACGATCCAATGAAACAATAATAACATGTTCGGGATTAATGGCAATAACATCAACATTTCTAAGTATACTTAAACCAAACGACCATGCATTGGTAGTAGATTCTGTTTATAGTCCCTTGAAACAATTCTGTAAGGTATTCTTAACAAGGTTCAATGTACATGTAGATTTCTTTGATCCAAGAGATGAATATAATTTAAAGACATTACTTAGAACCAACACCAAGTTAATCCATTTAGAATCACCATGTTCAAATACATTTGAAATTTTGGATATTCATTCAATCTGTAAATATATAAAGCAACGTTCGAATAGATGTATTATATCAATGGATAATTCATGAGCAACACCCTTAATATACAAACCAATAACACAAGGAGTCGATATATCGATATGTGCTTTAACTAAATACCCAACAGGATGTTCGGATGTTGTTATTGGATCAATATCTATAACAAAAAACCTTTCATTGACATTTAATACCTTTAAAAGAACCATTGGAATAACAAGTAGTAGTTACAATTGTAACCTGATTCTTAAAAGTCTGAAATCAACCATTGTCCGATTACATCATCATCATAATTCCGTTGTTAAGATTTGTAAATATTTAACCACATCCCATCATGTAGATCATGTATTCAGTCCGATTCTACCTTGATCTCCAGATCATAAACTTTGGAAAAGAGACTACAAATTAAGCAACGGTATAATATCGTTTACACTCAAAACCAAAAAAATTGAAGATTATAAGAGATTATTAGATGGTCTTAAAATATTTGGATTAGGTTGATCATGAGGAGGATATAAAAGCTTAGCAGCGATAGCTGATACTAAACATCGACATTTCAAAGGAAAAACTAACAACCCAA
>NZ_NXGO01000100.1:0-841 GCF_002774925.1 Candidatus Hodgkinia cicadicola | reverse complement strand
TAATAGTGAATTAAATATCTGCTGTTATCGTAACGCATTAGTTTCTTACAGGTATAATAACAACGGAAACGCTGGATTTCTGTTGTAAGGATTATTATTGCATTACATGTATTTCATATCTGGTTATTCTATATGTTAAGAGGCTTAAATGTCTCAACAAATAATTATTTCTTAAAATGTAATATGTTTGTATTTACATTACATAAACATATAGTATATAATTTTCAAAATGAGAAATATATTTAAAATATCTACTTAAAATTCATGAAATAATATCAAGTGAATAGGAAACCCACAGTACATTTGGTATCATATATTTCTACTCTACTCCATCAACTGAGACACGTAAAATATGGTGTAACCTGTCAGTACTCAACAGTACAGTCATTTGTAACTAATCACAAAGCACCATGTACCTGAATAGTGACGGTGTGCTGGTTGTCTGAAGCTGTTGAGAAAATCTGTGATTTCTTGGTTGGAATAACTGTGTTTCTTGGAATCAATTTTGTCATTACTCCACCAACAGTTTCAATACCTAAGGTGAGAGGATTGACATCCAACAATACAATAGCGTCTGTATCTTGTTCTCCAGACAGAACACCAGCCTGTACTGCTGCTCCATATGCCACCTGTTACATAAAAAAACAAGAAAAACAATGAAAAAGTAACACCTCTTACAATTACAAACAGCTTCAGTTAGTGTTCTGTATTATTTCACCATAAAACTATTTTTAATGTCATACAAAACTTAAATGCCTGTTGTATGTGTGTAATAAAAAAAATTTCTATTTTAAAAAAATGCTCCTGTCATATATACTATTACCACAAAATAATAACAGCA
>NZ_NXGO01000099.1:0-844 GCF_002774925.1 Candidatus Hodgkinia cicadicola | reverse complement strand
AATCAGGGCTGCATGCAAAAAATTATTTGATTCTGTTTGAATTTGCGGCAGTTATCGTTTGCCATAGAAAAAAAATCTACAGACACACAGACACACAGACAGACAGACAGACACACAGACACTTTTCGGAAAACGACTTTTTTTCATGTTTTGAGTGTAGTAGAATCAGAATCTGCAATAATCCCGAACACGATTTTTTTTGCCATCACCATACTTCCATTCCTTAAGGAATATGGAAGTAATTACCCTTGATAAAAAAAAACCGTTGCAGGTAAACTACCCCTTTCCCTCAACCGATCTTCACCAAAAACAATAGATCGCGAGTACTCTATAAATCAGGACTGTATGCAAATAATTAGTTGATTCTGTTCGAATTTGCGGCTGTTATCGTTTGCCATAGAAAAAAAAATACAGACAGATAGACACACAGACACACACACAGACACTTTTCGAAAAATGACTTTTTTTCATGTTTTGAGTGTAGTACAATCATATTCTGCAATAATCTCGAACACGATTTTTTTTCCCATCACCATACTTCCATTTCCTTAAGGAACATGGAAGTAAAAATTACCCTTGATAAAAAATCGTTGCAGGTAAACTACCCCTTTCCCTTAACCGATCTTCACCAAAAACGACCGGTCTTAGGTACTCTGCAATTCAGGCATTGCAACACAAAATGTTTGGAATCCGTTGCTATAAATCACAGACAGTTGAGCTTTGTACTGCTCAAAAGATGATAACTGATAGAATCTATAACCTTGTTAAAACAGGAATAATAATGTTTGGTAAGAAATATTCAGCTTGATCGATAACAGATAACAGCAGCATACCAGATATCGAT